>NZ_JAUBPR010000219.1:0-4690 GCF_036700845.1 Microcoleus sp. S13_C5 | reverse complement strand
CAACCCCCATCTAATTAAATTTACCTCTTTTTGTCAATTTTACTCGCTCGCCCAAAAGATCTCAAATGGGTTCTATAGGTGCTTGAGCGAGTACATCGTTTCAATCCCTGATAGGGTTTTAGGTTTTTTCCGGCATACTATACCATCTCCATAGCTAGCAGTAACAGAGTTTCAATCCCTGATAGGGTTTTAGGTTTTTTCCGGCTTAAAATCGTCGCTAGCTTCTTGCTCTTTGCTCGCGTTTCAATCCCTGATAGGGTTTTAGGTTTTTTCCGGCAACAGCTAAACTCAGTTTCAAGTGGTCGCGCTTGTAGTTTCAATCCCTGATAGGGTTTTAGGTTTTTTCCGGCTCTTGCTGCTTTATTTTTATTCTTATGGGAAAACCAAGTTTCAATCCCTGATAGGGTTTTAGGTTTTTTCCGGCGATTGTTCTTTGAGCGCTTTGTCAACCTTTTCGCGTTTCAATCCCTGATAGGGTTTTAGGTTTTTTCCGGCATCTAACAGCGATCTTGTGCCATAAATTTGAATCGTTTCAATCCCTGATAGGGTTTTAGGTTTTTTCCGGCAATATAGAAAAATTTATATTCAAGAAAAGGGACTGGGTTTCAATCCCTGATAGGGTTTTAGGTTTTTTCCGGCAGAATAGTGATGAAATAACAAACCAAGAATCAAAGTTTCAATCCCTGATAGGGTTTTAGGTTTTTTCCGGCCGTCAATAACAACAGCAACAATTCAAGCCAGCGAGTTTCAATCCCTGATAGGGTTTTAGGTTTTTTCCGGCTTAATATGTCTAATCAAAAAATGTTACGAAGTCATGTTTCAATCCCTGATAGGGTTTTAGGTTTTTTCCGGCGCTCACCAGTTTCTGTGTTGTCAAATTTTTTAATGTTTCAATCCCTGATAGGGTTTTAGGTTTTTTCCGGCAAATTTAGTTCTAACTAATCCGGTTTGAAGTGCTAGAGTTTCAATCCCTGATAGGGTTTTAGGTTTTTTCCGGCGATTCAGCGGTATTTTCTGCTAACGCCAGTAGCTTGTTTCAATCCCTGATAGGGTTTTAGGTTTTTTCCGGCTAGAAGACTACAAGCACCCTCAAAATGCGCTCGTGTTTCAATCCCTGATAGGGTTTTAGGTTTTTTCCGGCGCCCACCACATAGGAAGCGGCCGACCTTCCCAATCAAACAGTGCAAGTTTCAATCCCTGATAGGGTTTTAGGTTTTTTCCGGCCTAACGGGAATTTGTTTGGATAAGTCTAACTGGGTTTCAATCCCTGATAGGGTTTTAGGTTTTTTCCGGCATCAAATGACAAAAGTATATGTCTCAGAAAATTTTGTTTCAATCCCTGATAGGGTTTTAGGTTTTTTCCGGCAAAAAATACCAACTGGGAATCAGACTTAAGCTGGGTTTCAATCCCTGATAGGGTTTTAGGTTTTTTCCGGCTTTTCTGGATTAATGGGAGCCTCCGCACATACGCGTTTCAATCCCTGATAGGGTTTTAGGTTTTTTCCGGCGGTACAGACGCGCCGTTGATATTGTGCGCGACATGTTTCAATCCCTGATAGGGTTTTAGGTTTTTTCCGGCATTTTATACGTACACTGAAGCAGTACAAACAAATGTTTCAATCCCTGATAGGGTTTTAGGTTTTTTCCGGCTGGTGGGAAGGAGCTTGGCAATGGTATCTAGAAAGTTTCAATCCCTGATAGGGTTTTAGGTTTTTTCCGGCGTCAATATCGAAGTCAATCTCGGTACATCGGGCAGTTTCAATCCCTGATAGGGTTTTAGGTTTTTTCCGGCCGCCCGTTCCAGAAGCCAGGGTGTATTTGGTTTTCAAGGTGCAGTTGCGTCAGTCAACAGCAAAAGTACCATTGCAGCCTTCGGCTTGTCAATACCAGATTTTCCCTACAACCTGCAAAACCTTATGCTGTAAAGCTTACAGACTTTCCGTCAATCGTTTTTTCAGACTAGGGGCATCAAACTATTGCTCCACATGAGTTTGAGCCGAAAAATTTGATAGCCCGATTTTAACACCTACCCATTCACGGAAACTCAGCAAAAAATATTCTTCGCTCAACGGGCTCTACCCCACCAATACCTTCGATCTTAGCCTGACAGCCAGTGCACAGCGGAAAAAACCAAATACTGTCTTCCTTGGGTTGGATAACTTTGTTCGGCATGGCGATCGTAACTTAGATTTGAGTCCTAGCCGGCATCAATCTCCTCAACTGGTTCGATGACTTTGTTCGGCGTGGCATCGTAACTTAGACTTGAATCCTAGCCTGTATCAATCTCCTCAAACGATTCCGCCAACCAGAAAGCAAAGCGATTAAAAAACAACTCCGCTCTATCAAAAAAAATTAGCTCATATTCAACAGCTAACGACTTAGATACTTATCTCTAAAATCTCACGAAACAGCCATATTAAAGCTGCCAAGTCCTAGACTTATCAAAATCTATGCTTTAGAAAATCACAGACCACAACTTATATCCTACCGAAATTGAATCCCAATTAATTGCTAGGAGTGATTTGCCCCAACTTATTCAGCGAAACCTAAACCTTCAACAATAAGCGAATTTTTACCTGCCATATTTGCGGTATTTACGCTTCGCGGTTCCGAAAAAGATTATTGGGAAATTGCCTACAAAATCCCCAAATTAACTTAAAATCAGTAGAGTGGCATTTACCTTAAAACTACCTATGACAAAAGCCGAAATTAGCACCAAAAACATCACAGTTCCTAACGGGGATTTGCAAATAGCTGCATACCTAGCCCAGCCAACCTCCCCAGGACAATTTCCCGCAGTTATCGTGATTCAAGAAATCTTTGGCGTCAACTCACACATCCGCGAAGTTACTGAAAGAATAGCAAAAGAAGGATATGTGGCGATCGCCCCAGCCATTTACCAGCGTCAAGCCTCCGGCTTTGAAACCGGCTACACACCCGAAGCCATCCAAATCGGCAGAGAATACAAAGAAAAAACCACCGCTGCCGAACTTATCAGCGATATCCAAGCCACCATCGATTACCTCAAAACTCTACCCTCTGTCAAACAAGAAGGTTTTGGCTGCATCGGTTTCTGCTTTGGAGGGCACGTCGCATACCTTGCCGCTACTTTGCCCGAAATCAAGGCTACAGCGTCGTTCTACGGCGCCGGTATCGCCACTCTAACCCCCGGCGGCGGAACCCCCACCATCGCCCGCACAGCAGACATTAAAGGCACTCTCTACGCCTTTTTTGGCACTCAAGACCCCAGCATTCCCTTAGAACAAGTTGACCAAATCGCCGCAGAATTGCAAAAACACAGTATTTCTCACCAAATTTTCCGCTACAATGCCGATCACGGCTTCTTCTGCGACCACCGCGGCAGTTACGACGCTACGGCAGCAGCCGACTCGTGGGTGCAGGTGAAGCAGCTATTTCATCAGCAACTTCAACCAGCTTAGAGAGTGGGAGATGGGGAGATAGGGAGATGGGGAGAGTGGGAAAATTTTTTCTACTGACGACTGCCAACTAAATTACTGACAACTGACAACTAAACTGACATGAATTCCAAATCTACAGGTTCTCAAAGCGCAAAAGCATCCTTTTCAATGGATGATTTTGCTAAAGCCCTCGAACAGCACAATTACGAGTTCCAGAAGGGACAAGTAGTGCGCGGCAAAGTGTTCGAGTACGACTCAAACGGCGCGTATGTTGATATCGGCGGCAAGTCTTCGGCTTTTTTGCCAATCGAAGAGGCTGCTTTGAGAACAGTAACGGATTTGTCGGAAGTGGTTCCGCTGGACGAGGAACGGGACTTTTTGATTATCCGCGAACAAGATGCAGATGGCCAAGTTACTTTGTCTCTGCGGCAGTTACAAATTCAGCAAGCTTGGGAAGATTTAATTGAATTGCAGGAAACCGGTAAAGTTCTTCAGGTGCGAGTTTCTGGGGCGAATAAGGGCGGCGTGACTGTAGATGTTCAGGGAATGCGTGGCTTTATTCCCCGATCGCACTTAGTCGATCGCGATAACCTAGAATCGCTGATCGGCCAATCTTTGAGCGTTAATTTTTTGGAGGTCGATCGCGAACGAGAAAAACTCGTACTTTCCCAGCGGATGGCCACTCAATCGAATGCCTTCAAGGACTTGCAAATTGGTCAGTTGGTAGAAGGAAAAGTCAGCAGCATTAAGCCTTTTGGCGTGTTTGTGGACTTGGAAGGAGTTAGCGGTTTGCTGCACATCAAGCAAGTTAGCCAAAAATATATTGATAACCTTGGAAAGGTGTTTGCTCCCGGTCAACCCCTGAAAGCGATCGTAGTTGACCTCGATGAAAGTCGTGGCCGAATTTCACTTTCTACGCGGGTACTGGAAAATTACCCAGGGGAAATGGTGGATAAAATGGCGGATGTTATGGATACTGCAGAAGAGCGATCGGAACGTGCTAGAAAGACTCTTTCTTAAGTCTTGATATAATTACAACCCCGACTTCTTAAAGAAGTCGGGGTTGTAACAGCGCGATCGTTTTACGTTTAATTAAGTTGATGTACTTATTTTGAATTTTACATCGACTTCTTATACCAGTTTCCAAAAATAATCCCACTCTAGGCTAACTCCAAACCCCTAAGCTGTTGCACATTTAAACCCACATTCCGCAGATGTGGGTGGAATTTTTTTATCAGTTGTGAAAAGTGGGAACCCCAAAGTTTTTCCGT
>NZ_JAUBPR010000036.1:46064-52328 GCF_036700845.1 Microcoleus sp. S13_C5 | reverse complement strand
GTTCATGGACTCCGACAGTTTGAATCCATCTTTTTGGGATGGAAACTAGCTCAGAATCAACTTGTGTGTACACGGTAGCCTTAATAAGGGGGGACTTGCGGGGGGTGAATTTGACTTTTGCAAGAACTCTAGAGAAGTTTATAGAGCATCTGCGATCGTGTAGAATCTGAAAATATAGTTTTAATGGAGTTTTGTTGCAAATGAAGTTTTTGGCGATCGAAACACTAATTGTTAGTTCTATCCTTCTGTCAATCTCATCATTCTCCTCTGCTCAAAGTAATCAACAGGGCTTTACAATTCTACCCACAGGATCTTACTACGCTCAAGGAACAATGTTCAATAACTCCCGTAGAGAGATTGCACATCAAAACAATAGAATTTGCATCAAGATCGTCGATGGTCCTGCAAATCCCTACAAAGGAGTCGAATCTATCACAATTAGCAGCGTGTCTGTTGAAAATGGGAAATTCTATATTGATGCAACTGGCACAGAGTTAGTATTAAAAAACAATGGAAAAGCATTTTCTGGCGACATTCGCGGTACATGGGAGTATAGAGGTATCTCCCCCGATCCAAGGAGTCAACCCATACAAGCTAAAAAAATGGCCGAGTGTGTAGCGGCTCAAGGACGATATGTGGAGAAGATGGAAGGAATATCAATTTCAGGAATCGATTTTCCCAAGCATTAACCACGATCGAGATGGGTGGGGGCGCAACCAAAAGCCGATATGTGGGATGCAGAAATGGGTAATCGGAGTAAGGTGCGCGGTACGCACCTTACATCATTAGGTTATTCGTCCCAGACTGTATCCTCAATCGGTAAGCAAACTCGGAGAAGTCAGCACAAAGACATCCCTGGTTCCCACCCCTTCAGATTCCGGTTTAATCGGTGTAGTAAAGTGGAAAAACTCATGGTCGTTAACTAACAGCAATTCTCCTGGCTGCAGAACTTTATTAAAAACAGGCTTCTCTTTTTTAGCCAAGTACAAATGCGTTGCCCCGCCTACAATATTAGTTCTGTCAACGGAGAAAATCCCGATAAAGTCAGTACCGTCTTGGTGAATGCCTTCCGGGGCGGGGTTGCCGAAATTGTGCGGTGAACAAGTCGTCCTGATTTGATGGATACCGATTTCAGCTTCCGGGTGAATTTTGCAAGAATCGAAAAAAGCAAAAATCATCTGTTTGAAATTATCGAGGGCGATTAGTCGATCGTCCAATTCGGCAAATTCCCGTCTGATATCACCCACTAGCGGATTGTATGTTTTGCTTTGATACAAATAGCCGTGAGGTAACTTAATTAACTCATTTCCGTTGACCGCAAACCGCGATAATCTTCTCGAACGATACTTACCTTTCACATACGGATCGACAGGCATATCGTCAAAAACTTCCTTGAAACCTTCTAGCTTAATCGAGTTTACTTTTTTGAAAGTAAACATGAAAGCATAATCCAAATGAATGGATTCTAATACGGTTTTCATAGATTTTACTCCCTGAAGCCTTGCTCCCCTCCCTAATTTTGCCTTGAGGAGGTGTATGCTTCTACTCTAGCGCAGGATTTTTGTATGTGTCGTAAAAGACCTTACCCAAATTGCAAAGATATCGTAAAGCTTGCAAGATGAATCCCGGGGCTGGTTCTTCTTTTAATCCAAAATCCCCAATCTAAAATCTAAAATCGATTGACTGCTTTCACCAACGACTGACAGGCCCGCAGGAAAACGGCAACATCGACTCCAAGTGCGACGTACTGAACGCCAGCATCAATCCACTGCTGGGCGATTTCGGGGTTTTCGGCAAAAGTACCCGCGGCTTTGCCTGCTTTGCGGATGGTTTGCACTGCCTCCTGCATCATGTCGATGACTCGGGGATCGCGGACTTGGCCGGGAATGCCGATCGACTGTGACAGATCGTAAGGCCCCAGAAAAATCACGTCCACCTCGGGCACAGTAACAATTGCCGCCAGGTTGTCGATGGCGCCTTTGCCTTCGACATGAATCACAACTAAGGATTCTTCGTTGAGTCGATCGGTGATATTTGTACCTGCGGCGGTGTAAAGTCCCGCCCGCGTAGCGAAGGAAAGACCTCGCGTACCCAGAGGACTGTATTTAGCGCTTTTGACAGCGGTTTCGGCATCGATTTTGCGTTCAATTTGAGGTACTTGAACGCCTGCACTGCCGATGTCGAGAGCTCGTTGAATTTGCGGCCCGTCGTTTTTGCGGACACGAACAATGGGTGCAATTCCGGTACAGTCGGCGGCGCGACACAAATCTTCAGCAGCAAGCGGGTTCAGGGGGCCGTGTTCCATATCGATAACGGCGAAATCGAATCCAGCGTGACCGCATATTTCCATGAATGCGGGATAAGCGCAGTTCATAAATAAACCGAGGACTGTTTCGCCTTGTTTAATTTTTTGTTTCAGTTGGTTTTGGCGCATAAATTGGGATTTTTTTTACTGGGGGGGAAGGCCTACGAACCCAGATTATTTTTAATAATACAGCTACACTATTGCCGTTATAAATTACTTTATGTTAAGAGAATAGACAAAAATTTTGTAGCTGCTTTTGCTTCTATTTTAAATGGAATCAAGCACAAAAGCCAGGCAAAAACAAACATTCCTAAAATTGGTAAAAATATTGCTCCCACGGAGGGTTCGACTAACCAAGCAAATAAAGAAAACATTCCAATACTGCCAGTTGTCCACAGCCAAAGAATCAGAAATCCTATAACTATTTTATGTAAAGTCATCCTAATTTTGATGGAACAACCGAACTGTTGATTATGTATATCTCCTTGTATAATTGGGAACAATAAATTTCGACCGATGATGATGCGATTGATTTTGAAAGTTTTGCCAGAAATCGTTCCTTCATAGGGTTTCGCAGGTAGCGGGCCAAAGGGTATAATTATTCTAAAAACTTTGGGAGGAGTAACAACTTCGTCCAACCTGCGTAAAACTTCAGAATAAGTTAAACTGGTGGTAATTGTTAAACTCTCAAAAGGAATCAATAATCTAAAAAATTTGAATATTTTGAGCATAAGGTAGAGCCGGCTGTTCAATAGTTGTTGCTGGTATTAATGCCTCTTGTCTAAAAAAGTTTTCCCTGACAACACCGCGAAATACCAGTATACTGCAAAATAAACATTTAGAGGGCATGAGTGTTTTTCGCGCTATGTCAAAATTAATTTCACAATCTCCGATGAAACTTCGACAGTATCTATTTTTGCTCAAAGGTCGATCGATCCTTAGCCTCACCCTCGGCATAATTTCCGCGATTGGGAACATTTCGCCAGTATTTGCCGCACCTCCCCGTAATCCAGACAATGCAGAAACTTGCGACATTCTAGTAGCAGGCGGCGGGCTCGCAGGCGCTGCTACCGCTTACGAAGCTTTGCTGGCGGGGCGCACAGTTTGCCTTACTGAAATTACTGACTGGGTAGGCGGTCAAATTTCCTCCCAGGGAACTTCCGCACTCGATGAAAGAGAGACTCAGCGATCGCTCTTATTTTACCCCCGTGGCTACCTCGAATTGCGCGGGCGGATCAAGGAACATTACGGTCGGCTAAATCCCGGAGGCTGTTGGGTTAGCTATTCGTGTTTCATGCCCTACGATGGTCACAAAATTCTATTTAACATCTTGCAGGATGCCGCTAGAAAAGGCAAAGGCACGCTGAAATGGTTTCCCAATACAGTTATTAAAGAACTAGCAATTACTCCTGCTGTGGCGGGGAATACGGTTGGCGGTCAACAAATTAAAAGTGCGATCGCCATTCAACACAAACCGGCCCCCAACACCCCGCCAATCAACACGGAGACTCTTTCTCAGACTATCGAAGATGCCTATCGCTACGAAAATTCTCCGCGCTTTAACAAAACTATTATTCAGTTTATTCCTAAAGCATCTGCAACCTCCCCTAACCCCAGAAGGGGGGGGAATTCCACAAGTTCCTCCCCTTCGGGCAGTAGGGGGGGTGCTGATTGGTACGTTGTAGATGCCACTGAAACAGGGGAATTGATCGGACTTGCCGATGTTCCCTACCGCCTCGGAATTGACCCGCGTTCCCCTCTTGAACCTTCCTCCCCCAGCCCAACCGGCGACGCTTACTGCACTCAAGGTTTTACCTACACCTTTGCGATGCAGGCAACGAAGGAACCGCAGCAGCATCAAGTGCCGTCTTTTTATCAACAATATGCTCCTTACTACAGCTACGAATTGCAAAGATTGGCGAGCTTTCCCTTAGTTTTTACCTACCGCCAAATCAAGAGTATGAGACCGGATGAAAAGCGACCTTCAGACCCGAAGCAATTCCCGATTTATCCCGGGGATATTTCGATGCAAAACTGGACTTGGGGCAATGACTATCGTCCCGGCAATTCTCAAGATAATTTAATTTACACTCGCGAGCAGTTGGAAGAATCAGGTCAACTGCAACCGGGGGGATGGATGGGCGGTTTGCGAACGGAAACTTTGCGAAAGGGAGAGGAAAATGCCAAAGGATTTTTCTACTGGCTCGTAACAGGAACTACTGACTCGCAGCTAGGAGAGGGAGTCAAAAAGCCTAATCCAAACAATCGTTTTTTGAGCGGGTTGGATTCGCCGATGGGGACGGTGCACGGACTTTCTAAATATCCTTATATGCGCGAGGGCCGGCGTATTATTGGGCGGCCGAGTTTCAATCAGCCTCAAGGTTTTACGGTGTGGGAAGTTGATATGTCTCGCACTGACTTTACGGCTGATTTTTATCGCCAGAATTTGTCGGAGGAAGAGTATCGCAATTTGTGGTTAGCTGTCGGTGGTTTGAATGCGCCGGCTTTGGCTGTGGGAAGTCAATCTGTTGAGGATACAAAATCGCGATCGCGCGCTACGATTTATCCTGATTCTGTGGGTATCGGTCATTATGCGATCGACTTTCACCCTTGCATGACCAACAGTCCGCCGGAAGCACCGGGAAATACCGAACGCGAAGGTACTCGCAAAGCTCAAGGGCAAGCTTATCCGTTCCAAATTCCGCTACGGGCAATGATTCCCCAGAAAATTGACAATATGTTAGTGGCGGGTAAAAGTATTGCTGTTAGCCACACAGCGGCCGCTGCTTATCGAGTGCATTCTTTTGAATGGTCTGCCGGTGCGGCGGCGGGAGTTACGGCTGCTTTTTCCTTGGAAAAAGGGATTCTACCTTATGAATTAGTGGACGAATTGCCGTCCCGCGAACCGAACTTGGAAGTGTTGCAGTTGCGGTTGCAACAAAATGCTAATCCGATCGCCTTTCCGGGTACTTCTATTTTCAATAGTTCGTGGCAAAATTGGAAATAATCGCAGTTGGTAATCTGTAGGGCGGACATCCTGCCCGCCACACAATAAAATTCACTCTTTGTGGAACAGGGTGGAACAGGCTTTCGGGCCTGTTCTTGACACCCCAAAATTAACTCGTTACCAAGAAGAGCCTGCTAACCAATATAAATAACCAAAAACTCAGCATCTGATAAACAGCAATTTGTCATCCATCTTTCGATAGAAGCAATCAGACACTGCTTTAGTTGGATAATATCAATAATCTCAAAAATATTCCCCCCCTTCCCCTTCAAACTCGTCAAAGGTAACGGTCATGTCAACTGCACAGATAACAAGCCCCAATTCCAATAATGCTTATGCCAAACAGTTACTTAGAACCTTAGTGGCAGTCAAAAAAGGGGACTTTTCCGTTCGGATGCCCATAGACCAGACCGGTCTAGCGGGGAAAATTGCTGACGAACTGAACGAAATTATCGAGCTCAATGAGAGAATGGCGGCCGAACTCGAGCGGATCGGAACAGTTGTCGGTAAAGAAGGCAAAATCGCCCAGCGGGCAACCATCGGCAGCGCCGAGGGGTCATGGGCAGCTAGCGTAAACTCTGTCAATACCCTAATTACAGATTTAGTGCAACCAACCTCTGAAACCGCCAGAGTAATTCGGGCCGTAGCAAAAGGAGATTTATCGCAAACCATCGCCCTAGAAATAGAAGACAGACCCCTCAAAGGAGAATTTCTCCAAACAGCGCAAATTGTTAACACAATGGTAGACCAGTTGAGTTCCTTTGCGTCGGAAGTAACCAGGGTTGCTAGGGAAGTAGGAACGGAAGGGAAATTAGGCGTGCAAGCTGAAGTTAAAGGAGTTGCAGGAACCTGGAAAGATTTAACCGATTCAGTTAACTCAATGGCGGGGAATTTAACAGCCCAAGTGCGGAACATAGCAGAAGTGACAACCGCTGTGGCAAATGGCGATTTA
>NZ_JAUBPR010000036.1:0-45964 GCF_036700845.1 Microcoleus sp. S13_C5 | reverse complement strand
TCTAAAAAAATTACAGTAGATGTTAAAGGCGAAATTCTCGAACTGAAAAACACGATTAACATCATGGTGGATCAGTTGAGTTCCTTCGCATCAGAAGTAACGCGGGTGGCGAGAGAAGTAGGAACCGAAGGCAAATTAGGCGTACAAGCTGAAGTGCGGGGAGTAGCAGGAACCTGGAAAGATTTAACGGATTCAGTTAACTCAATGGCGGGCAATCTTACCGCACAGGTGCGGAACATTGCCGACGTGACGACGGCTGTGGCAAATGGCGACTTATCTAAAAAAATTACAGTAGATGTTAAAGGCGAAATTCTCGAACTGAAAAACACGATTAACATCATGGTGGATCAGTTAAATTCCTTCGCATCAGAAGTAACACGGGTGGCGAGAGAAGTAGGTTCCGAAGGTAAACTCGGCGGTCAAGCTGAGGTGAAAGGAGTTGCCGGAACTTGGAAGGATTTAACTGATAGCGTTAACTTCATGGCAGGCAGTTTGACAGCACAAGTGCGGAACATCGCTGAAGTGACAACCGCTGTGGCTAAGGGCGATTTATCTAAGAAAATTACCGTAGATGTTAAAGGGGAAATTCTGGAGTTAAAAAACACCGTCAACACGATGGTTGACCAGTTAAATTCCTTTGCTTCGGAAGTAACCAGGGTTGCTAGGGAAGTGGGAACGGAAGGGAAATTAGGCGTACAAGCTGAAGTGCAAGAAGTAGCAGGAACCTGGAAAGATTTAACGGATTCAGTTAACTCAATGGCCGGAAACTTAACAGCACAAGTCCGCAACATTGCTGAGGTGACGACGGCTGTTGCTAACGGTGACTTATCTAAAAAAATTACGGTACAGGTTAAAGGCGAAATTTTAGAACTGAAAAACACCATTAACGTGATGGTGGATCAGCTTAATTCCTTTGCATCTGAAGTAACCAGGGTTGCTAGGGAAGTCGGTTCCGAAGGTAAACTCGGCGGTCAAGCGGATGTGCGAGGCGTAGCAGGAACTTGGAAGGATTTAACGGATTCAGTTAATTTTATGGCGGGTAGTTTGACAGAGCAAGTACGGAATATTGCGGCTGTTACTACTGCTGTGGCAAATGGCGACTTGTCGAAGAAAATTACTGTAGATGTTAAAGGTGAAATTCTGGAGTTGAAAAACACCGTCAACACGATGGTGGATCAGTTAAATTCCTTTGCTTCGGAAGTAACCAGGGTTGCTAGGGAAGTGGGAACCGAAGGGAAATTAGGCGTGCAAGCTGAAGTCAGAGGAGTTGCAGGAACCTGGAAAGATTTAACGGATTCAGTTAACTCGATGGCGGGGAATTTAACAGCACAAGTGCGGAACATTGCGGAAGTGACAACCGCTGTGGCAAATGGCGATTTATCCAAGAAAATTACCGTAGATGTAAAGGGTGAAATTCTCGAACTGAAAAACACGATTAACATCATGGTGGATCAGTTGAGTTCCTTTGCATCAGAAGTAACGCGGGTGGCGAGAGAAGTAGGAACGGAAGGTAAATTAGGCGTGCAAGCTTACGTGCGGGGTGTAGGGGGAACTTGGAAAGATTTAACCGATAATGTTAACTTGATGGCTGGGAATTTGACGGCGCAGGTGCGGAATATTGCGGAAGTGACGAAAGCGGTGGCAAATGGGGATTTGTCTAAGAAAATTACCGTCGATGTCAAAGGCGAAATTCTCGAACTGAAAGACACTATTAACGTGATGGTGGATCAGCTTAATTCTTTTGCTTCTGAGGTAACGCGGGTGGCGCGGGAGGTGGGAACTGAGGGTAAATTGGGCGGTCAAGCTGATGTGAAAGGAGTTGCGGGAACGTGGAAAGATTTAACCGACAACGTAAACTCGATGGCGGGAAATTTGACAGCGCAAGTGCGGGGTATTGCTAAGGTTGTGACGGCGGTGGCGAATGGCGATTTGAAGCGCAAATTAATGCTGGAAGCTAAGGGAGAAATTGCGACTCTGGCAGATACGATTAACGAGATGATCGACACGCTGGCGACGTTTACGGATCAAGTTAGTACGGTGGCGCGCGAGGTGGGAATTGAAGGGAAGTTAGGCGGTCAGGCGAAGGTTCCGGGTGCGGCGGGGACGTGGCGAGATTTGACGGACAACGTGAATGAATTGGCGGCTAATCTGACTACTCAGGTGCGCGCGATCGCCGAAGTGGCAATTGCTGTTACCAGAGGCGATTTAACAAGGTCAATTTCCGTCGCCGCTGAAGGAGAAGTTGCGATCGTCAAGGACAACATCAACCAGATGATTGCCAATCTCCGGGAGACAACGCAGAAGAATACTGAGCAAGATTGGCTGAAAACAAACCTCGCTAAGTTCACTCGGATGCTACAAGGTCAGCGGGATTTAGAAACTGTTTCTAAATTAATTTTATCAGAATTAACGCCACTGGTTTCTGCTCAGCATGGCGTCTTCTTTATGATGGAAACTGTAGAACACGATCCCTTCCTCAAACTGTTAAGTACCTACGCCTACCGGGAACGTAAAAGTTTAGGAAATAGATTCCATTTAGGCGAAGGTTTGGTAGGACAGTGCGCCCTGGAAAAGGAACGAATACTGTTAACAGAAGTGCCGGACAACTACGTTAAAATTAGCTCGGGTCTGGGAGAAGCTACGCCGCTGAATGTGGTGGTTTTACCCGTATTATTTGAGGGACAAGTGACGGCAGTAATCGAGTTAGCTTCGTTCCGCCGCTTCAGCGAAATTCACTTGACATTCCTCGACCAACTTACAGAAAGTATCGCCATTGTCTTAAATACAATTGCGGCCAGTATGCGGACGGAAGAGTTGCTGAAACAGGCGCAATCTTTGGCTGAAGAGTTGCAAACTCAGCAAAAGGAACTAAGGGACACTAACCAGCGGCTAGAACAGCAAGCGCAGGTGCAGAAGACGAATGAGGAACTGTTGAAGAAGCAGCAGGAAGAGTTGCAACAAACGAATGAAGAACTAGAAGAACAAGCTGAATTGCTAGCGCTGCAAAATAAGGAAGTTGAGCGGAAAAACCGAGATATCGAACAGGCGAGGGGGTTGTTGGAAGAAAGAGCCGAACAGTTGGCTCTAACTTCTAAGTATAAGTCGGAGTTTCTGGCAAATATGTCTCACGAGTTGCGAACTCCGCTAAATTCGCTGTTGATTCTGGCTCGATTGCTTTCTGACAATACTGAAGGCAATTTGACTATGAAGCAAGTTGAATACACGCGCACAATTTACTCGGCAGGAACAGATTTGTTAGGGCTGATTAATGACATCTTGGATCTCGCTAAAATTGAATCGGGCACGATGTCGGTGGAAATTGAGCAAGTGTTGTTTACGGACTTGCGAGATCATTTGGATCGGACTTTCCGCCAAATCGCCCTCGATAAGAAGTTGAGTTTTAAAATAGAGCTTGAGGCTGGGTTGCCAAAAGGTCTCTATACTGATGCTAAACGCCTGCAACAAGTTTTGAAGAATCTTCTCTCTAATGCGTTTAAGTTTACAGAGCGAGGTGAGGTGAAATTGCGTGCCGAAGTAGCGCGGGAAGGGTGGAGTTTAGAGATAGAAAGTTTAAGGACTTCCCCTACTGTTTTGGCTTTCTCAGTTAGCGATACCGGGATAGGGATTTCTGCTGAAAAACACAGGGTTATTTTTGAGGCTTTCCAACAAGCAGATGGTAGCACTAGCCGCAAATACGGGGGCACGGGTTTGGGTTTGTCAATTAGTAGAGAAATCGCTAATTTGTTAGGTGGAGAAATTAAATTGACAAGTCGCCCTGGTGAGGGTAGTAAGTTCACGCTTTATCTGCCACAAACTTACCAAGAATCGCGAATAATGAATGAAACGGGTTCGGGAACGGGCAAGCAAACGCCTCAATTACCCGCTGCTAATTCTCCCGCACTTCCTTTGCCGAATTTCCACTTGCCGATCGCGCCTTACCCCTTACCTTTAATTTCTGATGATAGAGAAAATATTGAGAGTGACGATCGCGTGCTTTTGATTATTGAAGATGATGTAAACTTCGCTCGAATTCTGTTGGATATGGCGCAGGAACAGGGTTTTAAAGGTTTGGTGGCTTTGCGGAGCGATATCGGTTTGGCGATGGCGCGAGAGTTCAAGCCAACTGCGATTATGCTGGATCTAAATTTGCCTGTGATGGATGGCTGGACAGTGCTCGATCGCTTGAAGCACGACCCAAGTACGCGCCACATTCCGGTTCACATTGTATCAGTTGAAGAAGGGCGGCAGCGCAGTTTGCAGTTAGGGGCGATCGCCTACTTACAAAAGCCTGTCAGTCGCGAAGCCTTGAGCAAAGCTTTGACTGATATTAAGGGTTTTGTCGAGCGGCCAGTGAAGAGTTTGCTAGTCGTGGAAGACGACGAAACACAGCGTCTGAGCATTGTGGATTTAATCGGCAATCACGATGTTTCTACCACGGCTGTGGGGAGTGGTGCAGAGGCGCTAGCAATTTTGAAATCGGGGCATTTTGACTGCGTTGTACTCGATTTGGGACTACCAGATATGACGGGTTTTGAACTGATCGAGCAGATCAAGCAAGAGGCTAATTTGAAAAGTCTGCCGCTTATTATTTATACGGGCAAAGAGTTGACACGCTCCGAAGAAACTCAACTCAAGCGCATGGCGGAAACAATCATTGTTAAAGATGTGCAATCGCCGGAACGTTTGTTAGATGAAACAGCTTTGTTTTTGCACCGAGTCCAAGCAAATTTGCCGGAACCAAAGCGCCAAATGCTAGAGCAATTGTATCAAACAGATTCGACGCTCGCGGGCAAAACAGTCTTGATTGTTGACGACGATATGCGGAATATTTTCGCCCTCACGAGTATGCTGGAGCGCCATAAAATGAAAATTGAGTATGCTGAGAATGGCAGAGAGGGCATTGCTAAATTGCAAACTACGCCTGACATAAATATTGTGTTGATGGACGTGATGATGCCAGAAATGGACGGTTACGAAACCATGCAAGCAATTCGTAATATGCCTCAATTTGCTTCCTTGCCAATGATTGCTCTTACTGCGAAAGCTATGAAGGGCGATCGGGAAAAATGTATCGAAGCTGGTGCGTCTGACTACATTACCAAACCTGTTGATACCGAACAGTTGCTCTCGCTGCTGCGTGTCTGGCTTTATCGATAATGGAAGTCCGTTGTCAGTTGGCAGTTGACTGTTGGCAGTTGTTAGTTATTAGTTGTCAGCAGTCAGCAGTCAGCAGTTAGCAGTCAGCAGTCAACAGTCAACAGTCAACAATGCCCCATAACCAATTACTAATTAAAAATGCCCGAAAGCCATGAACTTGAAACAATCGAAATTCAACTCCTACTAGAGGGAATGTTTCGCTATTACGGATTTGATTTTCGCAATTATGCTCTTGCCTCTCTCAAGCGCCGTATTTGGAACACTATTCGCTCGGAACGGCTCACCACTGTCTCTGCACTTCAGGAAAAGGTACTTCACAATCCTGCTTACCTAGACCGTTTACTGCTGGACATTTCTGTCAATGTAACGGCGATGTTTCGCGATCCCAGCTTTTACATTAGTTTCAGAAATAAAGTGGTGCCTCTACTGCGTACTTATCCTTTTATTCGGATTTGGCACGCTGGATGTTCAACCGGAGAAGAAGTCTATTCTATGGCAATCTTGCTGCAAGAAGAAGGACTGTATGACCGTTGTCGGATTTACGCTACGGACATGAATGAATTAGTTTTGAGAACCGCCAAAACAGGGATATTCCCGCTGAAACAAATGCAAGAATATACGCAACTCTACCACCAATCGGGGGGCAAAAAAGCGTTTTCTGAGTATTACACTGCTGCCTATGAAAATGCGATTTTTCGCTCTTCACTTAAAGAGAATATTGTCTTTGCTCACCACAACCTAGCAACGGATAATTCTTTTAATGAATTTAATGTTATTTTATGCCGTAATGTGATGATTTATTTCAATTCACACCTCCAAGAGCGGGTACACAAGCTTTTTTATGAAAGCCTGGGAATGTTTGGGATTTTAGGACTAGGACATCAGGAGTCTCTGACTTTTACACCTTATGAAAAATACTATGAACCAATTGAAAGTAGTGAGAAACTCTACCGGAGAATTAAATAAAAAAAAATTTGAAATAGTGGTTGTGGGCACGTCTTTGGGAGGGCTAGAGGCTCTGACTGTGCTGCTGGCAGATTTGCCCCAAAGCTTTCCTTTGCCTGTAGTGATTGTCCAACACCGACATAAGAGTTCTCAGAATAGGCTTACTTATTTTTTACAAAAGCAAAGCTCTCTCCAAATCACAGAGGCCCAAGACAAAGAGGAGATCGCACCGGGACGGGTTTACTTGGCTCCTGCTGACTATCACTTGCTAATAGAATCGCCCTCTGACGAGGAGTTTAGCCTGTATGAAAACGAGTTTACAGAATGGGGGAGCGTGGCAGTGGAGTCAATCCATAATTCAAAATCCCCAATTCCCAATCGCGGAGCTCCTACATTTGCACTATCAACTGAGGCTCCTGTCTCCTACGCGCGGCCCTCAATCGATGTGCTGTTTGAGTCTGCTGCGGATGCCTTTGGGGAGAAAGTTATCGGCATAATTTTAACGGGAGCTAATTCGGATGGCAGTAAAGGGCTGGCAAAAATTAAAGCTGAGGGAGGATTGACATTTGTGGAAGAACCGGCTTCAGCTCTATGCCCGACTATGCCAGCGTCGGCGATCGCAAATGTTGAAGTAGACTGGATTTTACCCCTCTCTAAAATCGCTCCCTGTTTAGTCAATTTGCTAAGAATTAAAGATTAAAAAATTTATGAATCTGCAGCCCCCCCATCGAGTAAATGTCCTTTTAGTTGACGATCGCCCAGAAAATTTGGTAGCTCTAGAAGCTATTCTCAACAGCCCCTCTTATCATCTAGTACAAGCTAATTCGGGCGCGGAGGCTCTGAGATGTCTGCTTCATGAAGATTTTGCGGTAATTTTGCTTGATGTGCAGATGCCGGGAATGGATGGATTTGAGACAGCAACATTGATTCGCTCTAGAGATCGATCGCGCTCGACTCCGATTATTTTTATCACAGCATTTAGCAGTAATGACACCCACGTGTTTAAAGGTTATTCTTTGGGTGCGGTGGATTACCTGTTCAAACCCTTGGAACCGGAAATATTGACATCGAAGGTGGGGGTATTTGTGGAATTGTTCCAAAAAACAGTCGAGGTGAAACAGCAAGCAACACAGTTAGCTGCTGTTAATAGTGAACTAAGTAAAAGTGAAGAGCGGTTTCGCACTTTGTGTGCTTGTTCGCCGCTAGGAATTTACTTAGCTGACGTTGAAGGCCGCTGTACATACATTAATCCCCGTTGTCAAGCAATTTGCGGGTTAACATTGGAGGAAAGTTTAGCAGAAATTTGGCAGCGGGAAGTTCATCCAGAAGATCGCGAGCGCGTAGTAGCAGATTGGTTAGCTTGGATTAAAGAAGGCCACGAATATTCTAACGAGTTTCGATTAGCTGGTAGCGAAACCGTGCGTTGGATTCATGTGCAGTCGTCGCCAATGTTTTCGGATTTGGGAAAACTGATGGGTCACGTGGGCACGGTTAGAGATGTCACAGACCGCAAGCAAGCAGAGGAAGAACGCAGCCGACTAATCCGCGAACAAGTGGCGCGGCAAGAAGCGGAGAGAGCTAACCAGATGAAGGATGAATTTCTAGCTATTCTCTCTCACGAACTCCGGACTCCTTTAAATGCAATTCTCGGCTGGTCTAGGCTGCTTCGTACCAAAACATTTGACCAAGACACTATAGAGAAAGCCCTAGAAACAATTGAGCGCAATGCTAAATCTCAATCTCAACTCATCGAAGATATTTTAGATGTTTCGCGGATTCTGCGGGGGAAACTAAATTTAAATAAGCATCCGATTCGGTTGGAATCTGCGATCAAGCTGGCAATAGATTCTTTGCAGCCGCTGACTGAGGAAAAATCAATAGTCATAGAATTAACCTGCAGTCCAAATGTAGGCGAAGTTATCGGCGATTTCGATCGCTTGCAGCAAATTGTGTGGAATTTGCTGTCAAATGCGATTAAGTTTAGTCCGCAAGAGGGTAAAGTAGAGGTGCGGTTAGAGTCAGTTGGAGATGAGGCTCAAATTCAGATAATTGATAGCGGCATTGGTATCGCTCCTGATTTTTTGCCTTATGTTTTCGATCGCTTCCGCCAAGCTGATAGCAGCACAACTAGGTCTTACGGGGGTTTGGGACTGGGATTGGCGATCGTCCGTCACTTGGTGGAACTGCACGGCGGTAAGGTGCATGCAGAGAATAATCCGGGCGAGGGTGCGAAATTTACGGTGGCTTTACCTGTGGCACAGAGGAACGCCCTCGCTGCTGACGATGATTGGTCGCCGCTCAATGACGCGACAGAGGTTCTCCCCACTCTGGCTAATTTGCAATTGCTGGTGGTGGATGATGACGATGACACGCGGGAGTTTTTGATTGCTTTACTCGAAGACGAAGGAGCTATAGTGCGATCGGCGGCATCGGTGGCCGGGGCTCTAGCTGCACTGGAGAGTTATTGGCCGGATCTGCTGCTGAGCGACATTGGAATGCCGCAAGCAGATGGCTACGAGTTGATCGGGCGGGTGAGAGAAATGGAAGTGATCAGGGGTGGAAAGATGCCTGCGATCGCTCTGACGGCTTACGCGAGAGAGGAAGAGCGCCAGCAAGCGCTGGAAGCGGGTTTTCAGATGCACTTATCTAAACCAGTTGACATAAATAAGTTAATTGCCGCAATTGCTAACCTCACAGGAATGCTCGGAAATCCTGAACCGACGGACTCGGCAGTTGAAACCGCTTTATTGACCCCCCAATCCCGTGCCGATTAGTGAGAAAAATATTAAGCTAGCTTAAAGGACAAGCGATCGACAGTTCGGAACAAGACACCCGTTTTTCCACAAAAAACTGGATATTTGCCGTTTTTTTTGCTTCAACCTGCCGTCAAAGTACAAAATTACCCGCCAATCAATACGTCAGGAACCTCAGCCTAAAGGCATGAGGCTTGAAAGAGAAATCTAACAAGCCATTCTGACCAGCCTCAGTCTTAACTGACTACGTTTTTTGAGTCACGACACCCTGGGATGCGAAGCTAGTCCCTTGCTCTGTCGCTAGTGGTTAAACAGTTCTAAGGTCACTGGAACAGTGCTGCTAGCCTAACAAGCTCACTAAACATTGGCGAAGCTAACTTTACCCCAGAAATGGGAGATTGAGGACAACCATATCCTCACGGGGGGGCAACCATACCCCCCTACCCCGCAAGGGGATTCAATTCAATGTAAAGCCGTCCTGTAAGGACGGGGTTTCAGACTCAAGGACTTTTGATGAATATTTTTAGCAGTCTGCTTTCTAGCCCAACTCAAGCACCACAAGTCAAAAAACAGCGTCGAGGCATTGAAATTAAGTCGGAACGCGAAATCGAAATTATGCGGCAAGCAGCAAAAATCGTTGCAACGGTACTCAAAGAAATTTCCCAAATGGTGAAACCGGGAATGACTACTGCTGATTTGGATGCTTATGCCGAAAAACGCATCCGCGAAATGGGGGCAACTCCGAGTTTTAAAGGCTATCACGGTTTCCCCGGATCAATTTGCTCTAGCATTAATAACGAAGTTGTTCACGGCATCCCCAGCGCCAAAAAAGTAATTCGGGCCGGAGATGTTCTCAAGGTAGATACGGGGGCATATTACCAAGGTTTTCACGGCGATTCTTGCATTACGATCGCAGTTGTGGAAGTTACTCCAGAATCGGCAAAATTAATCCGAGTCGCAGAAGAAGCTCTCTACAAAGGCATCGAACAAGTGAAAGCAGGAGCCTATTTGCTCGATCTGGCTGGTGCGATCGAAGATCATGTCAAAAGCAACGGTTTTAGCATCGTTGAGGAGTTTACCGGTCACGGTGTCGGGCGAAATTTGCACGAGGAACCGTCGGTTTTCAATTTCCGCACCCGCGAAATGCCGAACGTGAAATTGCGATCGGGCATGACATTGGCGATCGAACCAATTCTGAATGCGGGTTCTAAGTACACTCGGACGCTTTCTGACAAGTGGACTGCTGTAACCGTTGACAATGCTATGTCGGCTCAGTTTGAGCATACTGTGTTGGTGACAGAAACTGGCTATGAAATTTTGACCGATCGTTCAAAAGTTTAAGTGGAAGGGTTCAACAATAATTTTGAGTTTTGAGTTTTGAGTTTTGAATTAAAGATTTAATAAGTTTATAATCGTTAGATCAAAACACAACTCAAAACTCTAGAGTTGAAAAACAATTTTTTAAGTTCCTTCGATGGATGGAGTGACAATAAGACTTAACTTCGGCTAAATTAAAAAATAGTGGTAAAGCGTAAGGGTAACAACTATGTCAGCACGATTATTATTGGTAGATGATGAACCGGGCTTGCGGGAAGCAGTACAAGCTTATTTGGAAGATAGCGATTTTGCGGTTGAGGTGGCCAGTAATGCTCGGGATGGGTGGGAACTCTTGCAGCAGTACAATCCCGATTTGGTGATTTCAGACATTATGATGCCCCAGGTGGACGGTTATCAATTTCTCAAGCAAGTGCGGGAAGATCCTCGCTATAAGGCTTTACCGGTGGTGTTTTTGACGGCTAAGGGGATGACGAGCGATCGTATTCAAGGCTATCAAGCAGGCTGCGATGCTTATCTTTCTAAGCCCTTCGATCCCGACGAGTTAGTAGCAATAGTAACCAATTTGCTGGCCCGCCGCGCCGCTGCTAAGGAGACGAGCGAAAATGCTGAAAGTCCCGATATTGCTGCTTTGACAAGCCAAATGGCGAGAATTGAGTCTTTGCTGAGTGGGCGGAGTTCGATCGCCCAAAGTCCTTCGCCGATTAAAATTGATTTGACTCCGCGAGAACAAAGTGTTTTGGATTTGGTTGCTCAAGGTTTGATGAATAAGGAAATTGCCCGCCGCTTGGAAACTAGCGTGCGTAATGTGGAAAAGTACGTCAGCCGTTTGTTTAGCAAGACGGGTACTAACAGCCGTACTGAGTTGGTTCGCTTCGCTCTCGAACACGGCTTGACGAAATAGGAGTCCTCTCGACTTGGCTGGAGGCTCTGCCTCGCCGAGCTGCGTTACCAGGCTCTTCCTGGTAACGAGAATTATGCAACAACTTAGAAATGTTAAGATATAAGTATTGACAGATTTCCGGTGGCTGTGGTATGTCACATCAGCTTGCTGGTGGCAGCGCGGGAGTGCGAAAACTGGTGTGCGATCAAACTTCTCACCCACTTTGCTTTGAGTCTGAGATGAACACTCGCAAAGGCTGGGGAATTACTTAACGGGAAAACCTGACTGTTTAAGAGTTTTCACGTAGTAAATACAAAGGCAAACAGTTGACCGGATATGCTCAGTTAAGCAAACTTGCCGCGAAGAGTCACACATAAGGTTATATCCTGTGGAAAAACAAGCCACTATTAATTAATGACTCTGCTCAAAAACGGATACTTGCAAACGGCAGGAGTGGTAAGTAGCCCACAATTTTAGACCCTAGTTCAAGCTCTCAGATTCATCTGTGGAGTAAATCTAAACTCTAAAATCTAAAATCGACTCACAGCGCTCTAAAGTAGCGGCGGATGTTGAATGTATAGCAGCAAAGCTTAGTTTATATGAGGAGGATACCATGAGGAAAATCTCGGCGCGACAAACAATAAGTGCCATAGTAGCACTGCCGATCGTATTAATAGCCAATACAACTCAAGCTTTAGCCACTGATACCGGTCAGAAAATAGAGCCAATTAAGAAAGTTTCGGATTTTGGCGATGAGCTAGATTTTGATATTGGGCCACCAACAACAATCAGCATTGAAGAAAGCGAGGATTGGGATGAACCTGATTTTACAGCTACTTTAGATATGGAGATTAGTAAATTTATGACAAAAAATCTTCAAGCTGTAATTGATGAGCCGCCCCCGGTAGTTTATCTCAGTGCTGCAAGGGGTCAGTCAAGCAAGGAATGCCGGATTTCAGCGATATGCGAATAACTGAATCGGATTTGTGCGATTTGGGCGATGGCTGGGAACCCTGCAAACAAAGACTCTTTTGCTGGCTAGAATTTGAGCAATTATCAAGATTTCAGTAAAATCCGGTTGATTTTGCTGGGAATATGCGAATAACAGAGTATGTATTTTTTTGGGTATGCTTTAATTGCGATCGGCTAAAACAATAAGTATGCAGGCTGAAATAAACTTAACTAATTGATAGTTCCCACTGATGGGAAATCGCCCCAAATGGCAGAAATAAAATTAATCATGTGATTGTTCGCTGTAATTGGCAAACGTAAAAACGGGTAAAAGTAAACTTAGTTAGAGCAACCGCCAAAACGGTTAGGACATTCTTAATTGCACTTTCCCCCTGCGGTCAATTCCTTCCATCCGTTACACCCCTTACATCCGTTACATCCGTTAAAAAATCCGTTGCCGAACTTCCTTTTTTCGGCAGTTGACAGCACCTATCCTGAGAAACTTTTTCAAAAATTAATTATGATTAATTCGCACTGCCAGCAAGAAACCGCAGCACAGCAAAACAAAAGTTCGCTGCAAACTCTCACCCGGACTCTGAGAATGTCTCAGGGGCAATTTTCGCTGATTTTGGTACGGTGCAATTACAGTGCGATGAGAGAGCAAACGGCACGGCAATTGCGGGAGGAGTCTGGGATCGAGATTCGAGAAATTGTCCTCCCGCCATCTGTTAAAACTCTTTACACGACTATAGAAACCAAAGTTTCCTGCAGCCACCCGTCAGCTTTAATGGTGTTTGGATTGGAATCGGTAAGTGCGATCGATCGACTGCTGACTTCTACCAACTACGTGAGGGAAGAATTTCGGAATAATTTTCCCTTTCCGGTGGTGCTGTGGGTGACAGACAAAATATTAAAAAAACTGATTCGGTTAGTAACAGATATCGAGACTTGGACGACCACTGTTGAATTTGTTCTCGGGCCAGACGACTTGGTGGATTTCCTGGGCAAAAGTGCCGATCGCATTTTTTCCCACATTTTAGAAAGTGGCAATTGGCGTTTAACTAATTCTGCCATTCTCGGAGCCAATTCTTTGAGTGAACTAGAGTCGGCTAGCCAAGACTTGCAAACTTGCAACATCAGGTTAGAACCAGCTATTGAAGCGAGTTTGCAATTTATTCGCGGTAGGCACGAATATGCTTGTCACCGCATCCCTGCGGCTATTGAGTTGTATCAAAAAAGTCTCAGTTTTTGGAAGCACCAAGTAGCATTTAGTGGACAAAAAACAGAATTTAGCAATTTGTTATTTACCGTTCACCCAGCACCGGTTTTAGAGGGAATTCTGCTATTCCACATCGGTCTTTGCTACCGCTTCCAAGCAGAACAACACCGCAGCGGCAACCGTCCTTACTGGACGGAAGCTAAGAATTATTTTCAGGAATGTATTGATGTTTTAGAACGCGCGGGACGATCGGATGCCGTTGGTATATTCATCAATCAACTCGGCGAAGTATTGCAGCATTTAGAAGATTGGGATGCACTCTGGAATTTAGCTATCAAAGCTCGGAGGTTACATGAAAATATGGAAAATTCAGAAGTTAATTTGGCTCAAGATTACGGCTTTTTGGCTAGAGTAGCCTTAGAGCAAAACAACTGGGAAGGGGCGAAAAAATGGGCTTTAGTCGCTCTAGACGCTCTCAACTCAAATTTAGAAGCGACGGGACAGGGAACGCCTGTAAAGTCGCATCATCAAGGCTTGTATCTGTTAATTTTAGCAGAGGCCCAGAGTCAGTTGGGCGAGATGGAGGAGGCGATCACACATTTAGAGCTTGCTCGCTTGGAAACCGAACCTTGCTACAACCCGCAACTGTATTTGCGGGTTTTAGAAATGCTGCGATCGCTCTATTTTCAGCGGGGAAAATATCTCGAAGCATTTCAAATTAAGCAAGATTATCGAGCGGTGGAACACACGTATCGGTTCCGAGCTTTTATTGGAGCCGGAAAGTTGCAGCCGCACAGAGAAGCGGTTAATTCCGTCGCCGAAACTCTTGCCGACGCTGCTACTATTGCTGACGAAATTACTGCTTCCGGCAGAGAGCAAGACCTCAACCGCTTGATATATAGGATGAACAATACCCCCGACAAACTGACAGTAATTTACGGTCAGTCTGGAGTTGGCAAAAGTTCAATTGTCACGGGAGGATTAGTACCAGCTCTCAAACAAAAAAAAATAGAAATGCGGACTGTTTTGCCGATAGTGCTGCAAGTTTACAACAACTGGCCGCGGGAATTGACCCGACAGTTATCTGCTGGGAAAGCTGAAATATTCGATCCGGAAATTGCCGAAGCAGTACCAGAAATTGCTCCTGTAGATTTTCCAGTAGAAGCAGGTGGAGTCAAGGGAAATCTTATTTCGGGATTTCACGGTGGAGCGACTGGGAATAATGAGGATCAAAGGGAGCAGTCACAGCCAGTAGAATTAATCCTACAACAACAGGCGATCGAATACGAAAACATTATCAAGGAGCTGCAAAGAAATTCAGAACATTTAGTGACTGTTCTGATATTTGACCAATTTGAAGAATTCTTTTTCGTGTGGAAAGAGCCAGGGGAAAGACAAATATTTTTTGATTTTTTGCGGGAATGCTTGAAAATCAAATATTTAAAAGTAGTCCTGTGTTTGCGAGAAGATTACCTGCACTATTTGCTGGAATTTTCCCGACCCAAAAACCAGACTGGATTCGTTAACAATGATATTTTGGAGGACATTCTCAGCAAAAATATTCTGTTTTATTTGGGAAATTTTTCGCTGGTAGATGCGCGCTCCGTAATTCGCACTTTAACTGAGCGAGCACAGTTTTACTTAGAACCGGAGCTGATCGAAGAATTAGTCAAAAATTTAGCTGGAGAATTGGGAGAAGTCCGCCCGATCGAACTACAACTTGTCGGCGCTCAACTGCAACAAGAGAACATTAGAACTTTAAGTCAATATCAGGAACTAGGCAACAACCCGCAACAAAAATTAGTCGAAAGATTTCTCGAAGAAGTCATCAAAGATTGTGGCCCCGAGAATGAAGTAGCTGCACGCAGAGTATTGTATTTGCTCACAGATGAAGATGAGATACGTCCCCTAAAAACCCGCGCCGAATTAGCCTCGAATTTAGCGACATTTGCCGAAGCTGACAAATTAGATTTAGTATTAGAACTGTTAGTAAACTCTGGTTTAGTTTTTCGCTGGACGGAACTGCCGGCCGAGCTTTACCAGCTCGTTCACGACTATCTAGTTAGTTTCATCCGCCAGCAGCAGGAATTAGATAAAAAGGCAGAATTTGAGGAACTGCGAAAGCAAAACCAAATTAACCGAGATGAAATTGAACAAATTCGCAAAGACAGAGAGCGAGATGCTTTGCTGTCGGAAGCTAGAGAGAAACAGCACGAAGCGGAAGCTCAACTTTACCAATCTCGGAGATGGCAATTGCGGGCGGCGGTTCTAGGACTGCTTGTACTCGCAGGTGTTTCGGGGATGGCATTCGAGCAAGCAAAATTAGCAGAAAGCGCACGGCAGGAAGCAGAAAAAAGTCGGACTGATGCCCTAAATTCGGCGTCGGAAGCTTTAGTGATATCTAATGAAAAAAATCAATTAGGAGTGTTGGAAAATAGTATCAAAATTGCTCGTGATTCTCAGAAAAGTACAGCGCTACCTGTGGAGACTAAAAATCAAATTTCTGAAAGACTCAGACAAGCAGTTTCCGGGGTGCAAGAACGCAACCGTTTCGAGCAGCACAGCAAGTTTGTTCTGGATGTGAGTGTCAGCCCCGACGGCAATTCAGTTGCTTCGGCAAGTGCTGACAAAACTGTTAAGTTGTGGAGTAAAGAAGGTAAGTTATTAAAAACTTTCAATCACCCAGATAGCGTGACGAGTGTTACTTTTAGTCCCGATGGGAAAACGATCGCTACTGGTTGTGCCGATCGCACAATTAGAATTTGGCAAGTAGATAACGACAAAAGTGCGATCGGCATTTTATCCGGCCACCGCGATATCGTCACCAGCGTCAGTTTCAGTCCCGACGGCAAAACCCTAGCTTCCGCCAGTCACGACAACACCGTCAAAATCTGGAACCTTGCGGACAAAAAATTGCTGCAAACCTTAACCGGACACAAAGACTGGGTGCTCGGCGTCAGTTTCAGTCCCGACGGCCAAACAATTGCCTCAGCAAGTGTTGACAAAACTGTCAAACTTTGGGATCGAGAAAGTAAAACCCAGAAATTTAAAATTAATCCCAAAACATTAACCAAGCATTCTGGCATTGTTTACAGCATTAAGTTCAGTCCAAACAGTCGAGAACTCGTCTCAGCAAGTGCCGACACCACAGCCAAAATTTGGAATCGAAACGGTGAGGAAATCAGAACTCTCAAAGGACACAACGATGAAGTTGTCAGCGCGAGTTTCAGTCGCGACGGCGAAAAAATTGTCACCGGCAGTGCAGACGATACGGTAAAAATTTGGAGTCGCAGCGGCATTTTGCTCAACACTTTTCGAGGACATCAAGATGACGTGAGGGCCGTAAGTTTCAGCGGGGACGGCACTATTGCTTCCGCAAGTAAGGACAAAATAGTGAAAATTTGGAAACCGGATAGCACTCCGCTGAATAAGATTTTATCGGGACATGGAGACTGGGTTTACAAAGTCAGTTTTAGTGCTGACAGCAAAATAATTGCCTCTGCTAGCGGGGACAAAACAGTGAGACTTTGGCGGGCTGACGGCAGTTTATTCAAAATCTTAGAAGGCCACAAGGATTCTGTTACCTGGGTGAGCATTTCACCTGATGATAAAACTGTTGCTTCGGCCAGCGATGACAAAACCGTGAAAGTCTGGAGTTTAAACGGCAAACTGTTAGATACTCTCAGCCACAGCGGCATTGTCAGAAGCGTGAGTTTTAGTCCCGACGGAAAGATAATTGCCGCCGCAAGTGCCGATCGCAAATTGTACCTCTGGCGCTGGAACGGTTCTAAAGCAACTTTGTTTGCAAAACTCGATCACAGCAATCCAGTAATTAGCGTTAGCTTCAGTCCCGACGGCAAAACTATTGCTACTGCTACCGCTGCTGAGGACAAGGCAAGCGGGAAGAAAAAGGCTTTTGAGATTACCGGAGAAAAGAGAGTTTACCTGTGGCAATTTAACGGTTCGTCGGCGAAAATTATGAAAACTCTCGACCACCAAGACAGCGTTAAAAATGTTAGTTTCAGTCCCGACGGCAAGACTATTGCTGCTGCTTGCGCTGACAAAAAAGTTTATTTGTGGGGGTTTGATGGAAAGGTGGCAAATTTAACTGAAAAACTCGACCACAGCGATACTGTAGAAAGCGTGAGTTTTAGTCCAGACGGCAAATTAATTGCGGCGGCGAGTGGGGGAAATACTGTTAAGCTGTGGAATTTTGACGGCAAGAAGGCGCTGCTATCGAAGACTTTGGAGTCGAGCGATCGGGTGTTGAGCGTTACTTTTAGTTCTGATAGCAAAACTCTGGCTTTTGCTAGCAGCGATAAAACTGTAATTCTGTGGCCTGTGGAGAATTTTGAACTGAATAAAATCATTGCTCGGAGTTGCGAATGGTTGGGAGATTATTTGCAGAACGACCCGAATGTTGCTGAGGGCGATCGACTGCTGTGTCTTGGGTTTGGGAAACAGGCGTTAAATAAGAGGAAGTAAACCTGGTTTGTAGTGAGGACTCCAGTTTTCTCTCTGCCTGTGAAGGAGGATTAAAGTCCTTACTGCGAACCTATTCTTGAATAGAGATTAAAACATCTATCTGTTGAGTAGTTTTTTCTGTTGTAAATTTGCGGTAAAATTCGAGTAATAAATTTAACTCCTCTGGCGGTTCCCCCGTCGAGCCAATAGAAGTAAGTCGGTCTGTGGCAGAATTGTATTGTACAGTGCGCTCAAAAAAAACGCTTTGAAAAACAACAAAATTCTTGCCTTCAAAATTTTTATTTCATTCTGCCGAATGCCTTGTGCTCCGGCTGCCTTTCTTCAACTAATCCACAATTCAAACAAAAGGTAAACCACATGGATGTCAACTCCCAAAATGTCCAACCAATCCCGCCATTCAACGAGACAAACGAGGAAACACCAGAGATAGGTGGCGGCTTGCCCGTAATAGAATATTGGGCAAAACATACATTGTCCCCGGAAGGGCCGAAACTTTGGAAAACTTTGCTGCACAAAAGTGCTTGCTTGTCCTGTTCTTGGGGCACTGGCGGGCAGAAAGGAGGTTTTACAAATGAAGAGGGCGAAAAACTTCAGCGGTGCATGAAAAGCGTCGAAGCAATCTCCGCTGAAATCAAGCCGGCTATCTCAACTCAATTTTTTGAACAGCAGAGTATTGCACAACTTCAGCAATTAACTTCAATGGAAGCCGATAGGTTGGGAAGGCTGAGTTTTCCGATGATTTTGCGGGCTGGTTCATCTCATTACGATCGCATTTCTTGGGAAGAAGTTTATCAAATTGCCGAAGCTGCTTTTCGCAAAACCCCCGAAAGAGTCGCATCTTACAGTTCCGGTCGCTCTTCCAACGAAGCGGCTTTTCTGCTGCAATTGATGATGCGGGCGATGGGTTCCAATAACTTAGCAGATTGTTCAGATCTCTGCCACGCTCCCTCGACAACTGGCTTAAGCGAAATGTTTGCCACACGCACCTCGGTAGTGAGTCTAGAAAACTTGAAGCAAGCAGATTGCGTGGTACTCGCGGGCAGCAATTCTTCCTACAACCATCCCCGCTTGATGAACGAGTTAATTAAAATTCGCGACAAAGGCGGTAAAATAATTGTAATCAATCCGGTGATGGAAATCGGGTTAGTCAAGTTTGGTTCTCCCGCATTTCCCGTCAAGTCGCTCATCCCCGGTTCCGATATTTCCTCTTTATACTTGCAACCAATTCCCGGCAGCGATACGGCGCTATTTGTCGGCATTCAAAAGTCTATAATCGAACAAGGATTGCTGGACAAAAAATACTTACAAGCCTATACAGAAGGCTGGGAAGCAGTAGTCCAGCACGCCCGGGAAACGTCTTGGGAAAATATTACTAAAACCTGCGGAGTTTCCCGCGCAGAAATTGAGGCAGCCGCCAACATTATCGGCACGTCCCAGCGGGTTGTCTTCGGTTGGGCGATGGGAATTACCCAACACGATAACGGTGTAGATAACGTTTTCAGCATTGCCAATACTGCCTTAATGACAGGAAATGTCGGCAAAGAAGGGGCGGGATTAATGCCCGTGAGAGGACACTCAAATGTCCAAGGATTCGGCTCGATGGGCGTCACTGTGAAGCTGAAAAAAGAAATTCAACAAGCTTTAGAAAAGTTATTGAATCGTCCCCTCAGCCCTGTTAAAGGCTACGACACTCGATCGCTCATTGAAGCAGCAGATGCAGGCAAAGTCGATACGCTGATATGTCTGGGCGGCAACTTGTACGGGGCAAATCCAGATTCAACGCAGGCCAAACGCGCTTTAGCCAATGTTGAAACCGTTATCTACCTCGCAACCAAACCGAACTTAGGGCATTTTCACGGATTGGCAAAGCACAATACAATTGTGCTCCCCGTCCTGAATCGCTTTGAAAACCCCCACAAAACAACGGTGGAATCTGGGAATAACTTTGTGCGTTTAAATGATGAGGGCGAAACTCATCTCCAGAATTCGGATTTGATTCCTGAAGTGCATTTTTTGACAGAATTAGCTAGCAGAATTCACGGCGATTTTCCCGTTGATTGGCGCAGGCTTCAAGACACAAAATACGTTCGCCAATTGATTGCTAAAACTATTCCTGGCTATGAAAAGATGGCGACAATTGATGAAACAAAAGAGGAATTTACCATCAGCGGTCGCATTTTTACAGAACCTAAATTCCCTACAGAGTCTGGGAAAGCGAAGATGTTTGTCACGCCTTTACCTAAGCTGAAATTACCGCAACCTCAAGAGTTTGGAGTACCGGAATCGGTGCGGGGTTTAGTTGTGGCATTGATGACGGGACGAAGCTATTCTCAGCACAATACTGTCGTCTACAAAATTGATGACAAGTACCGGGGAATGCCGCACCGTAACTGCATTTTGATGAATCGTGCGGATGCAGAAAGCACGGGTTTTCAAGAACATCAGCGGGTTACGGTGCAGGGAAATGTGGGGAAAATGGAAAATGTCGAGGTGATTTACGGGGCGGTTCGTGAGGGTGCTGCTTTGATGTTTTATCCTGAAGTTAATGTGATTTTTCACTCGGAGATTGAAAAGCGATCGGGTACGCCTGCTTACAAGCGCGTACCTGCTTTTGTATACGCGGAAGTTCGGGAACGGATTCTGTAACGGATGTAACTGATGTTATGATTAGCTCTGCCTTATTTCTTCTATAACTCACATTTTGGATGATTTTTAAGAACAGGCAAGATGCCTGTTCCACAAGGAGTTAATTTTTTGTGGGGTGGGCATCTTGCCTGCACCTATGCAAGTCTTAATTAACTCTTAATTTGCAAAGTTCTACCGCGCCAAGTCCATCCCCAACCGGTTTCAGTTTTAATCGCAGAACCGATCGCCATTGCCGCCACTAACGCACCTCCGAAACCTCCTAACCACCAGTATTTCGTCGGAACTTCAGAAATCTCGGCACCCAGGCGGCGCAAAGTGTAATGCTGCCAAATTACGATTACGGATAAACAGATAGTTAACCAGGTAATTGGCAATTGGTAATTGGTAATTGGTAATTGGTAATTGGTGATATTCAGAATTTCTGCGAAGTCCCCGTTTGCCAGCAAAATAGCTAATGCCAACCACGGCATCGGATAAAGAAAAAACATAATTGCAGCCATGTAAACCATCAAGCCCCAACTGCGGTTAGCGCCGAGATACAGATTCTTTGTCCAGCCTTCCCACAATGCGCTCCAAGACCGATACATCCGCACGGATGCCAAATTTGACCCGGAATAAAGTCCGAGCTTTAAACCCGCACGTTTGATGCGCCTAGCTAATTCCACATCTTCAACAATTTCGCTTGCAACTGCTTCGTGACCGCCGATTTTTTCATAAGCCGATCGCCTAAATAACATGAACGGCCCGCCCGCAAAAGCACTGTTTGTTGTCGGATCGTTGACGGCGGTAAAGTCGTAGCAAACTGCTAGGTGACTGAACATTATCGGCTGCACCAACCACTCGGCAAAACACTCGCAAACCAGGGCTGGCATACAGGTGAACAAATCTATTTTCTCAGTTTCTGCTGTTGCAATAGCGGTTTCGATCGCCCCTGGTTTGAGTCGCACGTCGGCATCGATAAATAATAAGAAGTCTCCGGTTGCTATTTGAACAGCTTGGGCGCAGGCCCAGTTTTTGCCGGCCCAATATTGGTTCGCAGGTCGCGGCTGACCTGCTAATATTTTAAGCCGGGGGTCGTTGAGATGCTGTTGCAGGGATTGCCCGATCGCCTTGGTGTCGTCTGTCGAGCGATCGTCTACAATTAAAACCTCTAAGTTGTCCACAGACAGCGGTGTACTCTCCAAAATGGCGATCGCGCAATCCCGAATATTCTCTTCCTCGTTGTATGCTGGTACGATTACCGAAACTTTAGGGAACTGCGCGGCGGGTTCCGGTGAGGGCGTCGCGGAACTTCTGTCGGTTCGAGGCGCATTTTTGACCGATCGGCGCAAATTCTTAGTGTAAGCTCTACTTACAATGAGAGAAAAAATTAGCAGGGTTAACAATATCAAAGCGAACTGACCTCAAAATTTCGGTACACCATTTGTCTCCCTAAATATTAAAAAATATTAAAACAAAAAGCTAGTCGATCGCCCGAAAAGTTATTTTGACCGAAAGCATCCAGGATACAAGCCCCCGGATTCATCCGTGGGGTCAATGCTTCAATCTAAAATCTAAAATCTAAAATCTAAAATCGATTGACCGCCTCTTTTGCTATAATTTGTGAGCATCTTTCGGGTCGCCCGCAGCGAGGGGCAAGACCCCTCACCCAGACAGCGACCGAAAAGCCGAGGATAGATATCAGTTGTCAGAGGAGATTGCAATGGGCGAATTTTTTACAGTCGATGTGTTTGCGAACACGATAGCGGTACTCGGCGCTTTGGGTTTTTTCTTTTTGGGATATCAAGCTTTGCAGATGTTGAAAAAATAAAGTATGTCAGAACACAGATGTTGCACCATTGTCAAGAACGGGCAGGATGCCCGTTCCACAAAGAATGAGTTTTCTGGTGGAACAGGCATCTTGCCTGTTCCTAAACAAGTAATTGAGAATGGTGCAATATCTCAGTCAGAAGTCACAAGTCAGAAGTCAGAAGGAAAGAAGTCAGAAGGAAAGAAGGAAGAGGGAAGAAGTCCGATGGAAGTCGGAAGAAGGAAAGAAAGAAGAAGGAAAGAAAGAAGAAGGAAAGAAACAACTATTCCGAATACCCAATGCCGTGTTTTGCCAATGCCCAATGCCCTGTTTGGCAAATGCCCAGGAACACCTAATTTACCTCAAAAAGGCTATACAACTGACTCAACAGTGCAACTGTTTCTTGCGAAAATCAACCAAAAAAAGGCTGCGTTATTATCATGGTGAGCCAACTTTTAGATGGACGCTATCAAATCATTGAAGTCATAGAAACAGGAGAATTTGGACAAACCTATCTTGCCAAAGATATTCGCCGTCCCGGAGAACCGCAGTGCTTTGTCAAGCACCTGCGTCCCGGTACTACCGAACCGAAATTAATTAATACTACGCGCCGTCTTTTTCAAAAAGAAGCCGAAGTTCTAGAAAAGCTCGGTCAACACGACCAAATTCCTCAGCTATTCGCTTATTTTGAAGAAAATGAAGAATTTTTCTTAGTAGAATCCTTTGTTGCCGGTCACTCGCTATCAACCGAGATTGTACCGGGCAAGCCTCTAACTGAAGAAAAAATGATTGCTTTGCTGAAGGAACTGTTAGAAATTTTAGTGTTTGTACACGGACAGGGAGTAATTCACCGAGATATTAAACCGGCAAATTTAATCCGCCGCTATTCAGACAACAAGTTAGTTTTAATCGACTTTGGCTCGGTGAAAGAAATTCACATCGCTCAAAGACAAGCGCCGGTAACTGTGCGGATTGGCACTCTGGAATATATGCCGATCGAACAATTTCAATACAACCCGCAACTCAACAGCGATATCTACGCTTTGGGAATGATTGGCATCCAAGCAATGACGGGTTTGCCGGCTTACGATTTGCCGAAACTGCGGGATTTGAAAAATTCTAATAAAGGCGAAATAGTTTGGCGGCATTTAGCCACGTGTTCCCAAGCGCTGGCCGATGTTTTGGATAATATGGTGCGCTACGATTTTCGGGAGAGGTACCAGTCGGCGGCGGAAGCTTTAGCCGATTTGAGGAAAATTGGCGATCGCTCGCGGGCGCGGATTCCAAAGCTGACAATATATCGCGAAGAAGTCGATCGGCGCAGCAGCAGCCGCGGTGACATTACAGTAGTCGGTCGTAGAATATTAGATGAACTGCGCGTCAGTTTGGAATTACTGCCAGAAGAAGCAGAGGCGATCGAAGATGAGGTATTGAACCCTTACCGGAAATACAGAGAAAAAGGCGAACGCTACGAACAATCACTGCAAGAAGCAATGCAGCAAGAATATCCCTTTTCTCAGGAAACTCGCGACGAATTAAAACGCTTGCAGCAAGTTTTAGGGCTTACCGACGAAGATGCCGCGAAAATCGAAGAATTAGTGATTCCTAAATCTTTATTTGCTAAATTGTACAAGGCGATATCCGCAGTTTTGGAGGGACACCGCAATCCCAGTGGGCCACCCGCCAGCAGCGCCCCTCAACTCGAATTGCAGGCAAGTCCGGCGGTATCCTCGCAGGTAAATCTTAACGGAAAAACCGATTTCTCGTTAGCGCAGCCCTCGGAGAGGATCGCCAGCGCAGCAACAATTGTCCCTAAAGAAACTCGCAAATTCAATCCTTATCTCGCCGGGGCAACAATTGCGGCTATCTTAGCTGCGATCGGCGGAATTTACGGATATCTCAAGTGGCAAGAATGGCAGCAGCGAGTCCAGAAAGAATCCCAACAGCTCAATCAAATTGAAGCTCTCTATAAAGCCAGCAATTATGAAGGTTGCATCAGCCAAATACCAACAATTGCCAACACTTCCAGCAGCTATTCGTCTGCTCAGGAGTTACAGGAACAGTGCCAAGCAGGTCTGCGGTGGAAAAACGCCAAAGTAAAAAATTTCGCTCAGCATTCAGATGCCGTTGGGTCTGTTGCTTTCAGTCCAGACGGCTTAATGTTAGCGAGCGGTTCTAAAGACAAAACCATCCAAATTTGGGATTTAGCTACAGGCAAGTCGATCCGCACTTTTCCAGGAGATTCCTCCACTATTTGGTCGGTTGCTTTTGACTCAACCGGTACGAAACTGGCGACTGGAACCGGTTTTTGGCGAGTCATGCTGTGGGATTTGAAAACAGGGCAAGTGATTCGCAGTCTCGACCATACTGCTTCTGTTTGGTCTGTCGCTCTGAGCCCCGACGGACAGCTCATTGCTAGCGGCAGCGGAGACAAAACCACGAAAATTTCGGATGCAACAACTGGCAGTTTGATTCAGAATTTGCCCGACCATACAGATTTTGTTTATTCTGTTGCTTTCACTCCCGATGGAAAAAGTTTGATTAGCGCTTCTAAGGATAAAAAAATTACAGTTGTTGATGTAGCCACGGGGAGGTTGCTCAAAACTCTGGAGGGACACGGCGACGCGGTGAGGTCGGTTGCTGTTAGCCCGGACGGCAAGACAATTGTTAGCGGTTCCTACGATGAAACTATTAAAATCTGGAATCTCGAAACAGGAGATTTAATTCGCTCTATCAAGGGGCATTCTGACGATATTGTCTCGGTTGCTATCAGCCCGGACGGGAAGTTTATTGCGAGCGGGAGCAAGGATAAAACTATTAAAATTTGGGATTTTGCTACCGGAGAACTGCTGAACACTTTGACGGGACATTCCGATGAGGTTTATGTGGTGACTTTTAGTCCCGATGGCAAAACTATTGCTAGCGGTTCTAAAGACCATACTATTAAGTTGTGGTTGAGGTAATACCATTTTAGGTTTAAGATTTGAGATTTTAGATTGGAAGGACGGCGTTGCTGATTCACGGTATGAATTACCTTTTCGCTTGAAGTTACAAAAGTCACCCGCTTCTTCCTTCATATATAGCAATCCTAAATCATTATCAAGACTATGATGCAATTATATGCAATACTTGATTCTGACAATAAAAAAATGAATAACTTACAACTGCCACAAAAAGATAGGGAAAAAGAAATAGCTTATGAGAGAATCTTTCATTAAAAGCGATATCGAGGCCAGAGAACTAAAACGAGCAATAGCTGTAAAGATGGCGATCTCAGGTAATATCTACCATGAAATTAGCAAGATATGGCGTGTCAGTAATTTTTTTATTGGTTATTAGATAGAAAAAGCAATTTAAAACCAAAGGCATCGCCGGAATCAAACTAGGACATAAAGGGTATTTAACAGCTCTAAAAAATACTGAAGTAATCGAGTGATTAAAGAATAAATAATATTGGAATTTAGATGAGCTGGTTACTTATTTAGAGCGCTAATTTGGTGTGATATAAATCAAAACAGAGTTACTATGAACTTTTAGACTGGCGAAAATTAGTAAAAAAAACACTCAAAAAACCAATTCTAAATTTGATAAAGAACGGGTCAAAAAAAGACGGAAGAAATTAACGATATTTTATTTAAAAACAAGGCAGGTATAGAATCTGGGGAAATAATAGTATGATTTTTAGAGGAATGTCATCTACTTCATAGTGATTTGACTGCTTATGTTTGGGGTCAATCCTTGCATCAGAATTGAAGTCCCAATTATCAATGAAAAAGCATAGACCAACTTATTTGGGCGCCCTCAATTATCAAAGCAAAGAATTCCATGTTCAGAGCCATCCATCTGGTGAGGAAAATCAACAGTTAAATTCATAAAATACTTACAAAATAAATATAAAAATCGCAAGTTATCTTGATTGGGGATGGAGCTAGTGATCATAAATATGGAGAAGTTATAAACTTTTTATTAGAACTAAATGGTGACAAACAACCTGATAATTGGTCAATTACTTGTATTTTATATGCTCCCAATTCTCCCCATCAGAATCCCGTTGAAGATATTTGCTTACAAGCTAAAAAAATTTTTAATAAAGTATTGGTATTTATGTAGGTATTTTAAGATTGTCAAATTTTTGGAGAGAGTTTTTCACTAACGAACATAAATTTGATTTCCCCAAAACACGTCAATATACTTACACAGAGAAAATCATTTAGGATTGCTCTAGATATAGAAAATCATTTAGGATTGCTATATGCAAGAGGACTGAAGAACAACTCATTAGTCCTATGCAAGAGGACTTGCGCTTTGAGGTAGGGGTTTCAACAAGAGCCGGACTATGGGTTTAACGTGTTTGTTGACACCTATGGGCATTGCCGTGTCCTCTTTTCCTCCGCCAGTCCTCCCGCCTACCCGACAGTTCGCCAGGGAATGAATTCCACGGGGCTTATAGCGAAAGTCCTCTGAAAGAGGACTGAAGAACAACTCATTATATCAAATCCGTTAGCATCGGAATAGTAAATTCGAGTTCACTGTTGACTGTTGACTGTTGACTGTTCACGGCGTCAACCGTCAACCGTCAACATCATAAGGAGTGTAACCGGAAATGATATTAGTCCTATGCAAGAGGACTGAAGAACAACTCATTAGTCCTATGCAAGAAGAATTTCGCTTTGAGGCAGGGAATTCAACCCTTGCCGGAGTCGGGCAGGCGGGAGGACTGTCGCACTGTCGGTTTAACGTGTTTGTTGACACCTACGGGCAGTTCCGCGTCCCTACAGATTTCCCAAAAAAAATGTAACGAGTTGTAAAGTATAATTAAACCGAAGCGAACACAGAGGCCAAGTAGTATCAAATGCGAGTTGCGATCGCCGGAGCAGGCTTAGCAGGACTTTCCTGCGCTAAATATCTTACCGACGCGGGCCACACCCCCATCCTCCTAGAAAGTCGGGACGTACTCGGCGGCAAAGTCGCCGCGTGGAAAGATGCAGACGGCGACTGGTATGAAACCGGCCTCCACATCTTCTTCGGCGCATACCCGAATATGCTCCAACTCTTCAAAGAACTTGACATTGAAGACCGGCTGCAATGGAAAGAACACTCGATGATTTTTAATCAGCCGGAAACCCCCGGAACCTATTCCCGCTTTGACTTTCCCGACCTTCCGGCTCCCTTCAACGGCGTCGCAGCCATCCTGAGCAACAACGATATGCTCACCTGGCCCGAAAAAATCCGCTTTGGTATAGGTTTGATTCCGGCGATGCTTCAGGGTCAAAACTATGTCGAAGCAATGGACAAATACTCGTTTTCCGACTGGCTGAAAAAGCAAAACGTCCCCCCCAGAGTCGAAAAAGAAGTATTCATCGCCATGTCCAAGGCGCTCAACTTCATCGACCCCCACGAAATATCTGCAACCATACTGCTGACAGCCCTCAACCGCTTCCTGCAAGAGAAAAACGGCTCGAAAATGGCCTTTTTAGACGGTTCCCCCACAGAGAGGTTGTGTCAGCCGATGGTAGACTACATAACTGAGCGCGGCGGCGAAGTCCGGCTGAATGCACCCATCAAAGAGTTTTTGCTCAACGATGACAACACGGTGCGCGGTTTCCACATTCGGGGAGTAAAAGGGGCAGAGTCAGAAATTCTGACGGCCGATATTTACGTTTCCGCGATGCCGGTTGACCCGCTGAAGTTGATGATGCCGAAACCTTGGGGCGAAATGGATTATTTCAAACAGCTCGAAGGCTTGGAGGGAGTACCCGTCATTAATGTACACTTGTGGTTCGATCGCAAGCTAACTGAAATCGACCATTTGCTGTTCTCGCGATCGCCCTTGCTGAGCGTCTACGCCGACATGAGCAACACCTGCCGCGAATATGCCAACCCAGACAAATCCATGCTGGAACTGGTTTTAGCACCGGCCAAAGACTGGATCGGCAAATCTGACGAAGATATCGTCGCAGCCACAATGGTCGAGTTAGAAAAACTCTTTCCCGATCAAATCCCAGAACCAGCCAAACTGCTCAAATATCACGTAGTCAAAACCCCTCGTTCCGTTTACAAAGCCACTCCCGGACGCCAGCAGTGCCGTCCCACACAAACAACTCCCATTAGCAATTTCTATCTAACGGGGGATTATACAATGCAGCGTTATCTTGCGAGTATGGAAGGTGCCGTGCTTTCTGGTAAGCTGACAGCGCAGGCTATTTCAACGGCCAATAACCAATGAAAAATTAAGAATTTTTCATAAAGACGTAAAAAATCTCCCGTTTTCTAAACGGGGGAAAATCAGTTCTAATCTTTAAATTTCTTATTCTCGGATGCTGCAACTGTCAAAACTCCAGTGCATGAGAACTCTGGCCTCTGTGGATGACTCTTACGAACTGTGCCGCCAAGTCACGGCGAGTTATGCCAAAAATTTTTATTTAGGCACTCAACTCATGCCCGAAGCCAAGCGTCGGGCGATTTGGGCGATTTACGTCTGGTGCCGCCGCACCGACGAACTCGTAGACGGGCCGGGTTCTGATGCAACGACCCCTGAAACCCTCAATCTGTGGGAAAAACGCCTAGAATCTGTGTTTGCCGGCCATCCTCACGACGACTACGACGTAGCGTTGGTGGATACGCTGTCTCGTTTCCCGATCGACATTCAGCCGTTTCGAGAGATGATTGCGGGCCAGCAAATGGACTTGTACCGCAGCCGCTACGAAACTTTTGAAGAGCTCAATCTTTACTGTTATCGAGTAGCGGGTACTGTAGGGCTGATGTCGATGTCTGTCATGGGTGTAGACGAGTCGAATTCCGCTGCTAACTGGAATTGGCACTGGGGGAATAGAATTCCCAAAGAAGAAGCCATCTCCCTCGGTATTGCCAAGCAGTTGACTAATATTCTGCGCGATGTCGGAGAAGACGCCCGCCGCGGCCGCATTTACATTCCCTTAGAAGACTTAGCCTTGTTTAACTACACCGAAGAAGATTTATTCAACGGTGTAATTGACAACCGCTGGCGGGAATTGATGCGGTTTCAAATTCAGCGAGCTCGCAAATTATACGCTAGCGCCGAACCGGGAATTAAAGTGCTGAGTCCCGATATCCGTTGGACTGTTTGGGCTGCTACTATGCTGTACAGCAGAATCTTAAATGCGATCGAACGAAATCAGTACGATGTTTTCCATAAGCGGGCTTATGTTAGCAATTCTCAGAAACTGCTGTGTCTCCCCGCCGCTTGGCTGAAGTCAAAAGTGCTTTAGTCGCAGCCCGTATTGCTGGCGATTTGGCAACGGGTAAGGGGTATTTGTCAAGTTACAAATTATATGATGTCCAGCAAATTGCATATTAGGTTTGTGGGGATGCGGTAGTGGCGTATCCCTACGTTTGGTGTGTTAATTTAAATCAAATTATAAGTCAAATTAGTGGAGTAGCGGGCGGAATTTGCAATTGGGCGATCGAACTTTCCAACAATTGCTTTTCCTGCTGGAGTTTTACTTCTAAATTTTGAATTTGTTCTCGGCGGGCTTCAACTTCTATCAAGCGGCGAGACAATTCTTGACTCTGCAAAGTGAGAGATTGCCTCCAATCTTCTGCTTTTTGGGCTTCTTGCTGCAAAAAATCGGGAGTAAAGCCTGTTGTTAAATATTTATCTACTAATTGTAGCACCCAGTTGGTCGCTGCTTGAATATGCAAAACCTGGCTATTTTCGTCAACATTTGCTAATACTAAAATCCCTTCATTTAAAACATTAGTTGCAGAGTTAATTGGATTTTGAGCAAAATCTTTCTCTAATGTCAAAAAACTTTCTTCACTAAGAATAGCCCAAGTATCATCAGAATTTTGGCAAGCCAGCAATTGCAGACTTATCTCGCCTAAAATTTCCTGATTTTGTACTTGGGCTAAATATAACATGAGGGTAATTAGTAATGGGTGATGGTTGTAGGATTTGCGATCTTCTAGGGGCGGGTTTTACAAAAAATCTATGCCTGAAACTAACTATCTCGTAAACCCGCCCCCACCCCTGTCAACAGTCAACAGTCAACTCTTAAAACAACTTTAGCCGATCGCGCAAAATTTCCGCTTGTTTTTCCGCTTCCGCCAAAGCATCCCTCGCCCCCTGAACCACATCAGGAGTAGCCTTATCCACAAACTTCTGATTAGTCAAGCGCGCCGCAGTATGCTTAATTTCAGCTTCCACTTTGCTCAACTTCTTCTCTAATTTAGCACGCAAGGCCACCAAATCCACCACCCCAGCCAGAGGAATCAATACTTGCACAGTACCGACAACCCCAGCAATTGTCTGTCCCAAATCTGCATCCAAACTAGCAGTTACGGTCAGATTTTCGACTTTGGCCAAATCCTGAATGTAAACGCCTCCATCTGAGATTATTTGTCGTTCTTTCTCGCTTTCGCTTTGCAAAATCGCCGTCACCTTCACACTGGGTTTGATATCAGAATCTGCCCGTAAATTGCGAATAGTGCGAATTGTACCGAACAACAACTCAAACTGCTGTTCCAAATCAGTATCAATTAGCGAGATATCGGCTTCAGGATAAGCTTGCAAAGCCAAACATTGATCATCACCTGTTTGAGTCACAGTGTGCCAAATCTCCTCAGTAATGTGTGGCATAAAAGGATGTAGCAGTTTCAGAATCCCTTCCAACACAAAAGCAAAAGTTTGCTGTGCCACTTTCTTAGAATTTGGTTCAGCATCCTGTTGCAAGCGAGACTTGACTAACTCAATATACCAGTCACAGAAATCGCCCCAAATAAACTCATAAAGTCCCTTTGCCGCTTCTCCCAAACCGTAAGTTTCCAAAGAATTGCGGCTTTGCTGCACAACTTGATTGTAGCGAGAAAGAATCCAGCGATCGCACAATTCCAACCCTTCTTCTCTCCCTCCCTCAGTCAGGGCGGGTTGGGGGCGGTGAGGAATTCCCAACTGCTGAGGCGTCTGTCCCTCCAAATTCATCATCACAAACCTAGCCGCATTCCACAACTTATTCGTGAAGTTCCGCGAAGCTTCCACTGATTTCGATTCATCAGTTTTGCGATCGTACTCCATGCGAATATTTTGACCGGCCCCAACCACTTCCTTAACCAAAGTGTAGCGCAAAGCATCAGTACCGTACTTGCCAATCAACAGCAGCGGATCGATACCGTTATTTTTACTCTTAGACATTTTTTGACCGTTTTCATCCAACACCAAACCGTGAATGTAAACAGTATCAAAAGGCATCTTTTCAGTAAAATGTCCGGCCATCATCGTCATTCTAGCCACCCAGAAAAAGATGATATCAAAACCTGTAACCAAAGTAGTTGTCGGATAGTAAAACTCCAAATCTTTAGTTTCGTCCGGCCATCCCAAAGTTGAGAAAGGCCACAACCCAGACGAAAACCAAGTATCCAATACATCTGGATCTCTTGCTAGCTGCACGTCATTACCAAATGTAGCGGTTGCTTTTTCCCTAGCTTCCGCTTCTGTTTTCGCCACCACAAACGGCGTCGTGTCAGTAATTTCTCCTTGGGTTTCGCTAACAGCATACCAAGCCGGGATTTGGTGTCCCCACCACAATTGTCGGGAGATACACCAATCCTTCAGCTTCACCAACCAATCCCGATAAACCTTTGTCCATCTGTCAGGAACAAAGACTGGTGAGTTACTTTTATCTAATGCTTCTAAAGCACGTTGAGAAAGAGGCTCGATCTTCACAAACCATTGCGTAGATATCAAAGGTTCGACCGGAACTTTGCCGCGTTCGCTGTAGGGAACAGTATGCTTATAATCTTCTATTTTAACCAAAACCCCGTCATTTTCTAACCGCTGCACCACATTTCTCCTGGCAACAAATCGGTCTTGTCCCTGGAACTCTCCGGCATTTTCATTTAAAGTGCCGTCCTTATTCATAATGTTAATAAACGGCAAGTTGTGACGCTTACCCATCTCGAAGTCATTCGGATCGTGGGCGGGAGTCACCTTGACACAACCAGTTCCGAAAGTCGGATCGACAAACTCATCAGCAATGATTGGGATATCGCGATTGACGATCGGCAAAGTGACAGTTTTACCGATAAGATGTTTGTAGCGATCGTCCTGTGGATTCACAGCCACTCCAGTATCGCCCAACATCGTTTCCGGCCGAGTCGTCGCCACCTCCAAATAACCAGAACCGTCGGTCAAAGGATAGCGGAAATGCCACAAATGCCCGTCAACTTCTTGCTGATCAACCTCCAAATCCGACACAGCAGACTGACTAGCCGGACACCAATTCACCAGGTAATTACCGCGATAAATCAGCCCCTCATCGTACAGGCGGACAAACGCTTCTAAAACCGCAGCGGATAAGCCTTCATCCATCGTAAAGCGTTCACGCGACCAATCGACAGACACGCCCAAACTGCGTAATTGATTAGTAATAGTATTGCCCGATTCAGCTTTCCACTCCCAGGCCCGTTCCAAGAATTTTTCTCGGCCTAAATCGTGGCGAGTTTTGCCTTCTGCTTTGAGTTGCTTTTCGAGAATAGTTTGAACGGCGATGCTAGCATGATCCGTTCCCGGCAACCACAGCGTATTGCGTCCAGTCATGCGGTGATAGCGGACGAGGACATCAATCAGCGTCTCTTCAAAAGCGTGTCCCATGTGGAGACTGCCGGTGACGTTGGGCGGCGGGATGACGACGCAGTAAGGTTCGCCGCCGGCTTCTGGGTCAGCTTTGAAGGTTTGGTTGTCTTCCCAGTATTTTTGCCACTTGGCTTCGGTGGCTTGGGGGTCGTATTGGGGGGGTAGGTTTGCGGTCATGGTGGCTTGAGAGTTTGATCTTATTTATGATTGTGCCACAGGAGAGGGAGGAGAAGAGTTTTGAACCGCATCCGCGTCAGAGGCAGAAGGAAGAGCGATATTCAAGGCGGGGCGGGTTTACGTTAAAATGAAGGTAAAATTAAAAGGTTTGATGGCATTATGAATGTAGCAGCACTTCGACATCAAATCGATCGATGGCTCGATCGACTTTCTCCAGAACATCTGGCATTAGTTGCGAGTTTTATAGAGTTTCTAAGCCAAAAGCAACGTCAGGGGGTAATTATTTCGCAAGATAATCTGCCAGAGGTTTTCTCAGCAGAAATCCAAGAGATGCCTCCTGCTAATTCTTTTAGTATTCCAGAACCCTCAGAAATTGACGGAGAGGGCCAATCTAAAGCAGCGCTTATACAAGATTTTCGGCAAGCTTGGCACGAAGCCATGACTGGGCAAACCATTTCGGTTGCTCAAATGTGGGAAGGAATTGAAAATGACTGACTTGCCCTTAATTCAAGTTATAGTTTCACCAACCTTCAATCGTAATTTACGCATTCTTGCAAAAAAATACCGCAGCATTCGCAATGATATTCAACCCATTATCGAACAACTCGCACGGGGAGAACTGCCAGGATATCGAATTGCTGGAGTGGGTTATGCAGTCTTCAAGTTGAGAGTCCGAAATAGCGACACTCAAAAAGGTAAAAGTGGTGGATACCGTTTAATTTACTACGTCCAAACAGCAACGGGAATCATTTTGCTGACCCTTTACACCAAATCCGAACAAGTCGATGTTGCAGCAGAGGATATTCAAAACATTATTACAGAATACGAGCAGCAGCAGAGCGAAGATCGAGAAGATATCTAAGAGTTGGGGAATCTTGCGCCGTCGAATATGAGGTTTCGACATCTTCAGTGGTTAAATCCTTTTAATATCTTATTTGACAGAAATCCCTAATCCAAAACCCGCCTTCTCTCGGAGAAAGCCACGATTTTGCAGAGAAACCGATTTTCTTTTTGCCTTAGTCCTACTGGTAAAATAACTTGCAATAATTAAGAATCGCAATGAATAACAGTTATCAAACTCCAGGGATTGCGTTTTTTGTTCTCAAACTTAAACAAAAATTTCTAGTTTGTATGCCGGGTTTAACATAGTTTAGCAATACGGGCGACTGCTATACCTCGATTACTTCACCTCCTTATAATCCACTCCATAACTCGTATCTCTCCCCGACAAATACGTAGTTTTCCCCGTTAAAGTCTCCAGAGTTTGTTTCGTTTCACTCGAAGTAATTGTATTCAGCGGCACGCCGAACTTGCTAGCCAAACCAGCGGCGACGCCCACACCTTGTCCTTGATAAATATTGACCGTCGCAATTCGCCCGACAGATACTGCCATACCGACATAACCCGACGATCGCCCGACAATGGCTAAATTATTCACTTTGCTAGCCAAAGCGCTTTCTATCCCGAAATTATACACTGGCAGTGGCGGAACTCTTGTAGATAAATTCTTGATTCCGCCCCGCACATCGAAATCGTAGGAAAAACTGCCGATCGACTTTTCGGGTGCAGTTCCCCCTTTGATAATCTCCTTCCCTGTCAGCGGATCTACCACATCGCGAACGTTCAAAGTTTGCCTGATATAAATCTCGTCTGGAAGAAATACTCTCACATCTTTACCAGACTTCTTTTGTAGCCAGTATTGGAGAAATGACATTTCTCTAATCATTTCAGGAGTCGGTTTTCTGCCGTTAGCTTCCATCTTCATGATTTGGTCAACTTGGTATTTAAACAGAAACCCGTTCCAGGACAGCACATTTTTGTTATAAACGCAGACATTGCCTTTATCAAAAAAGAATCCTTTATTTTGGTTAAAGGGCAGATTTCTGTCTATGTGATAGGCTGCACCTATAGCTACGCTTCTGATGTCGTAGCCGTCTGTATATGGCTGATAAATCGTACTCCAGAAATTCCTCATCCAGAATTTTGTACTAGCCGGATCTTTGGATTTCATAATGCTTTCTTTAATCTTTTTTACCAAAGGCTGATTGTATAGAATGTCATCTTCTATCCGGCGGAATTCGGACATCGTTATACCTGTAATTCTCGGAACTATAGAGACAGCTAAAGTTTCATTTTTGGATTTAATATTTTGAGATTCATATCCGGTATAATAAGATAATCCGGCTTTTCTGGCTAATTCCGCGTCTTGAGTTACGTCAATAAAAGAGTTGGCTTTAATCGTTAAATTCCTGCCTTTTACTTCGGCATATTCGATTTTTTTATCTACGACGCGGGGAGTAAGAGTTGAGTTGGAAATAACTTTGATTCCGGCTGCTGAAAGCATCTGTTTGAGAGCTCTATCTGCCTTTTTTGGATCTAAGCAAGATTCGGGCGCATCCGCTTTATCTAAGAATTCCTTAAAACATTGGGCGTAGGGTTGGTGATACCAACCGGGGATTTTATCTAAATCGATGTAAGCTAAACCGCCGCGGGTGAGTAAGCCGCCCAAAGGAGCACTTCCGTAGTTCGATCGCACGATCGCAACTTTGCCCTTTGGGCCTAAAGTCTTCTTAGCCCATATCGCCGCACATATCCCCGGTACTTCATCACCATATACTACTACATCAAACTTTTGCTCCGGTGATTTTTTGGGAGGTACCGGAGGCGGGCTGCTGGATTTTTGCTGCTGATTTCCAGCGTCTAAGGTAGCACTTGCTGGGTCTCTATTTGCGATATAATTTTCTATTTCTGTGAAAGGCGGATAATTACGTAAAAGTTCTAGGGCGGCAAAGATGATTGCAATTGAAGCTAATTTCTTGAAAGTAGAGAGCATTCAGTTGACTCGTTTATAAATTTGCATTACCTGAAAGCGCAGTTCAGGGTTTACGGAATTGAATATAGCACGTTTAGATAATTTCGACACAAGTTTAAATTTTCCGGGAACTGTGGTAATCGAATCTTCTCAACCCAAACCTGGTGATGCTGTGCTTGGCAGCCCAAATGCTACAATTACACCAATCACAAATTGAAACATAAAAACCATGACTTTTGAGGCGGTTTTAAATCTTGTTAAGCACTTGTCTCTAGCCGAAAAGTTACGATTGATTAAGTTGATTGTTCCTGAAATAGAACGAGAATTAGTTGTTCGGCCCGCTCCCCAAATCATTGTGGGGTTTATGTGCTGACTTGGGAATTGCACCTTCTACCGCTGATATAGATGAAGCTCGCAGCGAAGAATGGGCGAATTTCCCAAGGGAGGATTTCTAATGCTGCGCGCTGTAGCGGATACTCATGCTGTGATCCTGGTATATCTTTGCCGATTCACGACTTTCGGTGACTGCTAGAACGACAATAGAACAGATAGCTGCTGAGGGAAATCAGGTGGCTTTTTCATCAATTAGATTAGCAAAAATTGTCTATCTGAGCGAGAGAGGGCGGATTAATTCAACTACTCTCGATCTATTCTTGAGAGAAGTTGAGAGCGATGATGCGTTATTGGTTGAAATTCCTTTCGATGGCAATATAGCTTTGACTTTAAGGCAAGTTGACCGATCGCAAATTCCCGATTGGCCCGATCGCATTATTGCTGCTACTGCTTTGTATCTTAATGTACCCGTTATTAGTCGCGATCGCCGGATTCAATTATCTAGTATAGACACAATTTGGTAAATCTGAGTCACTCGGCGCAAGTTGAAATTTTCCGGGAACGGTTGTTAGCGGTTTTGCCTGTGTTACTGATTTGGGAGGGTTATTGATGTGGGTAAGGATGGGGGGTGCGATCGTATCTCAGATATCTGGTGTCGGAAAGGGCGATCGGCTACAATAATTTAAGAACAACAATTGAGTCACCTTAAAGATACAGAAAAAATGGAAAAAGTTTTTGTACATCCTGAATGTCCTTTTTCAGAAAGCACATTTAACCTATTGGCACAATTTTATAAAAAAACTCCCCGCTCAGATTTTTACCGGGAACACAAAAAAGATTTATTAAAATATGTAGAAGAGCCAGTCAAGTATATTTTAAGCCAGGTGGAATATCTGTTGCCTGATTTTATTAAAAAATATATAAATATCAAGTGTGAGAAAGTTGGACAGATCATTGCAATCAACGATTTGCAATCCATAGTGTACAGTGTAGCTTTGGGTCTCAAAGATTTCTACTCTCTGGATAACAATACTCAGTTAATGATAAGTTTTGAAAACCAAAAATTAACTTTTGGTTTTTACTCAAATATAAAAAATATTCCGGAAATTATTGATAATTTTTATTCTAACTATGGACCTAAAAAACACCTTGAAAAAAAACTTCGACTCTATAATTTTTCCAATCCAATCTATTGCTATTTAAATCACGGAACGGAGCCTGAACCTGGGCAATATGCGCTATTTGATACCCCTAACAAAAAATTTAAAAGTCTTAATGAATTATTATTATACTTGTGGGTTTTACAACAACGAGACGTTCCCTTCATACATAAAATTAATAGTATTCAGGTCAGTGTCTCACTTGAATCAGAAGAAATATTAGGATATTCTGCTAAACAGTTAATTCATAAAATCACACAAACCTTTAAAAAAGTATTTCCATTGTTTTTATTATTCAATATGTGCGATTATTACCCACATTTTATTGAATATCTTTCACTCTATGAAAAGGAATTTAATCCAGTGTATCAACTAGAAGAAATCTCAGAAATTAGTGGTTTTCAAACAACCCAACTAACCCAATGGATACACGCCATTAACCGCAAAGGTCAAACCATCATCCAAGGCCCACCCGGAACCGGAAAAACCTTCCTTGCTCAAAAACTCGCCCAACACTTAATCGGTGGCGGTGACGGTTTTTCAGACATTATCCAATTTCATCCAGCTTATACTTATGAAGACTTTATTCAAGGCATCCGCCCCCAAAGTCAAGATGGGCAATTAACTTACCCAATAGTTCCCGGTAGGTTCCTAGAATTCTGCGAAAAAGCCGAAGTCTGTGAAGACACTTGTGTTATCATTATTGATGAAATTAATCGCGCAAATTTATCTCAAGTCTTTGGCGAGTTAATGTATCTCCTAGATGACCGACAGGACACAAAACGCTTTATTACACTAGCCAGCGGTCAAAAGTTTAGAATCCCTACAAATGTCCGCATTATCGGCACAATGAACACCGCAGACCGTTCTATTGCCTTAGTCGATCAAGCCCTCCGCCGCCGCTTCGCATTCATTCCTGTCTATCCAAACTATGAAGTGCTGCGACAGTATCACCACAGAGAGGAAACAGGTTTTCCAGTTGATAAATTAACTAGCATTCTAGAAGATGTCAAGCGCGCAATTAACAACAAACACTATGAATTAGGCATCTCTTTCTTTTTGACAAAAACCTTAGCTGAAGATATCCAAGATATTTGGCAAATGGAAATTGAGCCATACCTAGAAGAATATTTCTTTGATCAGCAGGAAAAAATGGATGAATTTCTCTGGGATAAAATTAAAGACAAATTAAGCAATTCATAATCTAACGCTACCATTATTACCGAAAACACGGCGTTACAGCATCTATGAAACCAGAATCGCCCCAAATGATCGAACTCACAGAATATAAATCCGAAAGCTTTGAACGAGATTTTATCCCGGAATCAGTAGGACAAAAAATATACCAGAATTATGCCAAGGAGATAGATATAGAATTTCCCAACCCTAAAACTAAATATAAATGGGAATTAAAATCTAAAGGCAGAGTTGGTAATATTCCAATTACTCCAGAATTTAACATTTTTATCCGCCCAAAAGTTCCGATAACAAACTTATTCGGAATGCTTGACTATGCCTACAAACTTAATATCAATTTTCCGAAGGGACAGATTGAGTGCGAATCTTTAGAACAAGTCTATGAACGATTAGCTAACATTCTTGCCCAAAAAATTCTAGAACGCTGTCGCAAAGGATTATATCGCGATTACTTATCCAAAACAGAAAGACTCGCCTACATTCGCGGCCGCGTCGATTTGCGGTCAGCCCTGCAAAAACCTTGGGATGTTAAACTAAAATGCCACTATAGCGAACAAACAGGCAACATCGAAGACAATCAAATACTCGCTTGGACACTTTTCATCATTGGCCGCAGCGGTTTGTGCCGTGAATCAGTTTCATCCACTGTGCGAAAAGCCTTTCACGCACTCCAAGGATTTGTCACATTAAAACCTTTTAAATCAGAAGCTTGTATTGATAGAAATTATCACCGTTTGAATCAAGATTATCAACTTTTACACGCCTTATGTCGATTCTTTTTAGATAACACAGGGCCCAGTCACGAAACAGGCGATCGCGAAATGCTCCCTTTTCTGATAGACATGGCTAAGTTATATGAACAATTTGTCGCTGAATGGCTCAAAGCAAATACACCAAAAGGCTTTGAGGTCGAACCACAACACCGAGTTGAACATGACACAAATTATTTCGATAAGATTGACTTAATTATACGCGATAGTGAAACAAAAAGAGTCCAATACGTCCTCGATACAAAATACAAAGCTCCCGATAAAGTAGCCAATAATGACATTCATCAAATAGTTGCTTACGCCAATGCCTTAAAGTGCCAAGATGCAATTCTCGTTTACCCGCAAAACCTCAAACAGCCACTAGATATAAAAAATGACGATATCCGAGTTCGCAGTCTAACTTTTTCCCTAGATAGCGACCTCCATGAAGCCGGAAAAACCTTCTTAACCTCTCTACTTCCAAACACCCTCCCCTAACTCTTCTCTGCGCCCTCTGCGCCCTCTGCGGTTCATTTCTCCACAAAAAAAGAGGCGCAATTGCGCCTCTCAAATCTTTCATGTCTGCGTTCTAAACACTCATAGCCACTTTCGCTTCTTTTGCAGTCAACTTCTCGTAAGTCGCCCGCATCTTCAATCCGACTAACACTTGGAACAAACCAGTTCCATTGTTAGAACCAGGATATTCGCGGTGCTGGAGCAACAGGTGAGTTAACTCGCCTTCATACTTCGCCGAAGTCTTGCTCAAATGGCTTTCGATGTAAATAACTTCTTCGAGATTCTCGAATTGACCATCTACTTCCAAAATCGAGACTTCGTGACCGTAGAAAGCATCGGGCCCGTAGTACATCTTAATTCCGGGATAGGAACAAGTCAGCTTGCGGCCGCAAGGAACCCAGTTAATTGTTGAACCTTCGTCAAACAAATACGCAGGCTCAAAATTGGCGATGCCTTCGCGCTGGATCATCTGCACACGCAGAACTTTCCGCTCTTTGTCATCTTTAATCAAGTTGGTCGGCAACACTTGAATTACCACATCAGCATATTGCTTTTGCGGGTCGATGTAGGCGGTAAAGTCCGGTTTGCGAGCATTGATCGCAAACAGCACGTCTTCGTAACGGTGGCCCCGTTCCGCCATGTCGCGCTGGATTTTCCAAGCAATTTTTACCTCGTCGCTGATGTCGAGGTAGACGCTGAAGTCGAGGAGCGATCGAACTCGCTCGTCGTAAAGGGGATGCAGCCCTTCAATCACAATCACGTGATTCGGCTCTACCCGCTCAGGAGGATCGAGCAGACCGGTTTCGTGGTTGTAAATCGGCTTGTCGATCGCCCGACCTTCTTTGAGCGCCTTCATTTGCTCGGCCATCAGGTCAAAATTGTTGGCTCTGGGGTCAAGGGCTGTAATCCCTGTTTCCTTGCGCTGCTTGCGATCGAGACAATGATAGTCGTCAAGGCAGATTACAGTAACGAAATCTTCCCCGAACAAATCTGTCAATCGGCGTAAAAAAGTAGATTTTCCGCATCCGGAATCTCCGGCAACGCCAATTAAAACCACGCGATCCGGCTTACTGGTCATAGTTTCCCTCTAACAAAATCACTGTTTACTAACTAACTCAAGTCTAGATTCCACAAAATTTCAGCCCGCAGGTAGCCGCAAGCAGGCTTTGTGCTGCTTTGCTACCCCGAGAGGATCGAGTTCTCACCAGCATACAGCAGTGAGTTGACTGCCTGCCCGGAAAGACCCAAGCAATCTTCAAGGCAAGTAATTAATACTAACTTTAGCGGTTAATCTTACCAGAATGCGTCCGCCCCCTACAAGCTCAACCTCATTAAACAGCTCGAATCTTCCTTTCTCTGGTGGGGCGCTCCCCAAATCAGAAGGACTTATCGGGGCAGATCCCCTGATCGGGTAAAATATTGGCAGTACGCAGACAACAATAGCTATAGGTCAACAGCCGAACGCAATAGGGCTCGGTGAGCGCGGCGTTCGGCTAGTAGGGATTTGAGACGCGAGCGATCGCAACTTCAACATTCCCGCCGGCGTGGCGAGGCCCAAAAATTGGCGAGGCCTATTAGTCCCGATGGCCTTAAGAAAAAAGTAAATTGAGTCTAACGTCACATTCTCTTTCTTTATAACTCTGTATCGTGAAGGACAAGCAACAAATGTACAGCCCAAGCATATCTGGTGTGGCGGCCAACTCAGAATCAGGCAGCCGCATCTTTGTTTACGAAGTGGAGGGTATGCGTCAGAGCCAAGCAACTGACCAAACAAGTAACCCGATTCGCCGTAGTGGCAGCGTATTTATCTCCGTGCCCTACGATCGCATGAATCAGGAAATGCGCCGGATTGCTCGGATGGGTGGCAAAATTATCAGCATCCGCCCCTCAAACAGCGCTCCCGAAACAAATGGCAAAGTTGCACCAGAAGCAGGGCTACAGAGTCAGAAATCTGGAGAAAAAACTAAGCCCATGACTCAAGCCAAGGAAAAAGTTCAGGTTCCTGTTAACCTCTACAAGCCGGCCAATCCCTATATTGGTAAGTGCATTTCTACAGAAGAATTGGTCAGAGAAGGCGGCGAGGGTACAGTCCGTCACGTCAAATTTGACATTTCGGGAGGCAATTTGCACTATCTCGAAGGTCAAAGTATCGGGATTATTCCCGATGGGACGGATAAAAACGGCAAACCTCACAAAATTCGGCTGTATTCGATCGCCTCCACCCGTCACGGAGACGATGTAGACGACAAAACAGTCTCTCTGTGCGTCCGCCGCCTAGAGTACAAAAGCCCAGAAACCGGTGAAAAAGTCTTTGGTGTTTGTTCGACTTTTCTCACCGGTTTGCAACCTGGAGATGATGTCAAAATCACCGGCCCCGTAGGCAAGGAAATGCTGTTGCCCGACGACGAAGAAGCCACCGTTATTATGATGGCTACCGGTACGGGTATTGCTCCTTTCCGGGCTTATTTGTGGCGGATGTTTAAAGAAAACAATCCAGATTACAAGTTCAGAGGTTTAGCTTGGTTGTTCTTTGGAGTTGCTTACACTCCCAACATTCTTTATAAGGAAGAGTTGGAACAATTGCAGCGCGAGTTCCCCGATAATTTCCGCTTGACTTATGCCATCAGCCGCGAGCAAAAGAATGTTGACGGCGGCAAGATGTACATTCAAAATCGGATTCAAGAGAACGCAGACCAATTGTGGGAATTGGTTCAAAAGCCTAATACTCACACTTATATCTGCGGTTTGAAGGGCATGGAAGGCGGAATTGATGAGGGAATGTCGGCCGCGTCTAGCAAGCACGGTGTTGAATGGGCTGGCTATCAGAAACAGTTGAAAAAAGAACACCGTTGGCACGTTGAAACTTATTAATGTGTTACCTGATTTAATCTGATTTGTAGGGTGGGCTTGGCTCGCCCTACAATTGTTTTTAGGGCAATTATATCCGACTCGTAATATCATTTCCGGTTACACCGGAATGATGTTGACGGTTGACGGTTGACTGTTGACAGTGAACAGTGAACAGTCAACCGTCAACAGTGAACTCCAATTTACTATTCCGATGCTAACGGCTTTGATATAGGGTAGGGAATGCGTACCCTACAATACTATTTTCATTGCTCCGGTACGCCAATAGCCTACAATGGTTGTGGCTTAATTGAGTTTCTACGGGTCAAAGTCGTGGCTTTCAAAATTGGTTTGTTAGGTTTGGGTACAGTTGGCGCGGGAACAGCAGAGATTTTGCTCTCCCCAGATGGCCGCCATCCGCTGTTGCAGGAATTGGAAATCTATCGGGTGGGAGTGCGCGATATTTCTCGAACTCGGTCTTTACAATTGCCAGAAAATGTGCTGACAACTGACCTAGAAGCGATCGCAACTGACCCGGAAATTGATATTGTAGTAGAACTGATTGGCGGATTGGAACCGGCGCGATCGCTCATTCTGCAAGCTATTGCCAGCGGCAAGCACGTCGTCACTGCCAACAAAGCAGTTATCGCCCGCTACGGTAATGAAATCTTCGAGGCCGCCAACAAAAAAGGTGTTTACGTAATGCTAGAAGCTGCTGTCGGCGGCGGCATTCCGGTCATTCAAAGCCTCAAACAATCTTTAGGTGCAAACCGCATTCAAACTGTCACCGGCATCGTCAACGGCACAACTAATTACATCCTGACGCGGATGCAAACAGAAGGCGCAGACTTTGCCGAAGTGCTCGCCGACGCTCAGCAATTAGGTTATGCTGAAGCTGACCCCACAGCAGATGTAGATGGATTAGATGCGGCCGATAAAATTGCTATTTTAGCCTCCCTAGCTTTTGGCGGACGCATCAAATTAGCAGATGTTCACTGCGAAGGTATTAGAAAAGTTAGTGCGGCTGATATTGACTACGCCGACAAGCTGGGATTTGTGATTAAATTGTTGGCTATTGCTCAAGAAACCTCCCACTACAATGGCAAGCAAGCGGAGGGAGAAAGCGAACTGCTGTCAATTCGAGTGCATCCGAGTTTTGTGCCGAAAACTCATCCGCTGGCTAGTGTTAACGGGGTTTACAATGCAATTTTAGTCGAAGGAGAGCCGATCGGGCAATTGATGCTGTACGGGCGCGGCGCGGGTGCAGGCCCAACAGCTAGCGCCGTAGTATCCGACATCATGAATGTGGCGGCCATCCTGAAAACCGAAACTGTTCCGATTCCCCATCCTTTGCTGAGTTGCAGTCACCAACACTACTGCAAAATTGCTCCGATGCAGGAACTTGTTACTCGCTTTTATGCCCGTTTTCTGACGCGCGATACTCCGGGCGTAATTGGCAAACTCGGCACTTGTTTCGGCAACCACAAAGTTAGTTTGGAATCCGTTGTGCAGACGGGAATTCACGGCGATTTAGCAGAAATTGTCGTCGTGACTCACGATGTTAGGGAAGGGAATTTTCAACAAGCACTCGATGAAATTCGCGCGCTGGAAGCAGTCGATAGTGTTGCTAGCACGTTGCGAGTTTTGTAAAAGTGATTTGCTAGGGGCGGGTTTCACATATAATATTGGCTAATAATTGACAATCTCTAAAACCCGCCCTATCACTCCCCCAACGGTAAATGTCATGTAGATTTTGGCTATCTGATAAAAGTAAAAGTTAATTTAGATTCTTCGTTGCGCGGTGGCGGGTTTATGTAGCTTTTTTGTACTTATTAAATATTGTTGGTAAAATCGGCGGCTACGCGATAATGAAAGGAACAGAATTCGATTTGGTTGATCGGAAAACGGGAAGGCACTTGCTAGATTCCCTCTACGAAAAGTTTGCCAAACCTCAAATGCACGATACTTTTAAACCCAATAATCCTTCAATTTACATTCGGCACGAGTCAGGGCAAGTTATTGATGGAAATTATATCATAGAAAAAGTGTTTGAAGACTCTCGCACTGGTTTTTATGCTGAAAGTCGCGTTCCCATTTCTGGCAATAATCCGCCTGTTTTCGTGATTCGCGGATACGGTTCTTGGTATCCTTTCGATCGCGTTTTGGAAGATACGCCCGATGTATTTATGGCAAAACTAGAACGCCAGTTAAAATCGGCGCAAACTGTGGGTGCTATTGATTGGATAAAGCAGCAATTTTACAGCGGAAATCCGCCGGATGTCATCGGAGAAAGTTTGGGTGGCAAAGTTGCTCAGCAAATAGCAGCAAAATACCCGGATTATATTAGATCCACTGTAATTTTTAATTCTTTGGGCGTTTCTGAAAAGTTAGCTAAAACTTCCACCGCTAACAATGTTTTTCACTACTTTACTTTAGGCGAAAGGTATGCTTTCTGGGCAAATGAAGGCGATTACATACCGGGAACGATTTTTGTGATTTCCCAGAAGGGGAAAAGCTGTTGTTATAAAATCGAAGAGGCGATCGTCCGAATGGCGCGTTTTGAAGGCAAGTTTCTCAAAAGACGCGCGCTTGTGGCAATATTGGCCCAGTTGCTTTTGCTAAATAGACACAATGCGATCGTCCTCAACAAGCGGCGACCAGTAGTCGTTCAGATCGATCGCACTCAATTGCAAATGTTCCGAAAAAAGCGCTTTGTTTAAACTCACACAGAATTGCTTCAGGCCGCAGATGGCTGATTTTCCCGCGCTGCGACTGCGAGAACCAGACAAAGTGCTGCGATCGCTTTTTCCCATTTTTGCTTTACAGCCGTGGGTTGAACTTCATCAAAGGCGCTAACTAAACGAGGGATCGATCGTTCTAATGCCTGTCTGGGAATTGATTTGTGCAGATCGACTAAACGAGTTAAACTTTCTTGATTCTTCAAAAAACCGACTACCCATTTCGTAGTATGGTCGGGACTCTCAGGGACGTTTTTAATTCCTAGTTCTGTTTGCAACCAGTCGTAAAAAGGCGGCAGCTTTTGAGCTAAAACAGTTCCAGCAGTTGGCAAAGTTTCTTTGAGCAAACCACTATCCAAACTTCCGAATAATTGATTAAATTCCGGTGAATCGAGCAAGCTGGTTAATGGAAGTGAAAGCAGCGCTTCCGAAGCGTCAGGGGATACATTTAAAGTCCGCGAAAATGTTTGCAGCATGGGAAAGTCTCGGGTAAGGATGACTTTTTTAGCCTACCAATCCCGCGAATCAAGGAATATGAGGTAGCTCATACAATTCTATGATTTACTGAACCTACCATGTGAATTAAGGCTCTCCTGAGTTTATGGTGTAAAATAGATCAACCAATACAGTTATAGTGATGAGCTTTCATTTAGACTATCTATT
>NZ_JAUBPR010000218.1:0-4733 GCF_036700845.1 Microcoleus sp. S13_C5 | reverse complement strand
CTTCTCTGCTGTATTGCGTAAGCGTTGCTTGCCGAAGGCATCGCATCCCTCTTTAAAAACTGTCCGGAGTATTGTTAGTTAATGACTCATTCATTCTTGATAAAAGCCAGAGAAGGAAGTTGATGACTACAAAATATATAAGCATTTTTTGACGAAAATATAGATTATCTGAGATTCGGCTGATTGACAGCCATAAAATTGGTTTTTGATCAGGACTTAAGTCTTAATAAAAGTCTGATTTATTAAGGGACATTTACTACAAGAGAGAACGCTTGTCAACTACTTTTAGGTAAAAAACTTTCGAATCACACGGTGTATTTTCGTACATCGCAGTTATTTTATTTTATGTGCAAATAATTTAGCTACACGTTTCAATTGGATAAAAAACCCCTGATTTTCCAGGTAAATACAGCGAACTGCTACTTTGGGAAGATGTCTATCAAAAAAAAATCGAAGTAAATAGAACTTGTTAAGTATGCGAAGTCGAGAAATTAGAAATTAGAAATTTCCCATCAGCAATTAACAATAATATCTACCACTGAAGATTGACAATTGACAAATCAAGGAGCTATGTAAGTCATGAAAAATTTATGGTGCAACTACTCTTCGCCAATTCACAAATCAAGTTGCGATCGCCGCGACACCGACTGCATAAAAGCTTCTTTGATTGGGGCGCCATTAGTCAGTGATCCGGCGATTAATATTTCCTGTTTAACAAAAGCGAGTCGGGGCGTCAAGACTCAAGGTAAAAAATATTTAGTTTGCATCGACCCGAGGGTAGAGAATTATCAGCATCTTGCCAGCGGAGTCAAACCGGGGATAGAGGTAATTGTCCTGGATCGAACTCGGGACGGAGTAGAACAAATTACCGAGATTCTAGCTAAACGCAGCTTCATTGCCAGCCTTCAGATAGTTGCTCACGGCAATGAAGGTTCTGTGCAACTGGGGTCAACTATACTGAAGGATGAAAACTTACCAAAGTACGATCGGCATTTGCAGCAGTGGCGACATGCATTCAGCGAAAAAGCCGATATTTTATTATTAGCGTGTAGGGTTGGGGCTGGAAAATCCGGGATTGCTTTCGTGCAGAAGCTGAGAGAATTAACAGGCGCAAATATAGCGGCTTCCAACAATCTAATTGGCAGTGAAAAATTAGGAGGAAACTGGCAGTTAAATGTTACAGCAGGACGAGTAAAAACCGCCATAGCTTTTGGAACCAAAACGCAGGAAACTTACAGCGCTGTCCTCGTTACTTTAGTTGACGAAAGCTTTCAAGATGCAAGTCTAATAGGGCCTTGGATATCTGGGGTCAGCGGCCCGTCAGACGCTCCAGCTTTAACCGCAGGAACCGGAACGGAGAGTTTTCCGGGTTTGAACATCGACCCGATAGGCAGCGGGGCTTTGAGATTAACTTCAAGAAGTTTTGACCAATCTACTTTTGCCATCTATAACAATCCGGTACCAGTCAGCAGCGGCCTTAAAATTGTCTTCGATATATTTGCCTACAACGGGACTACACGTCCGAATTTACCCAGTAATTTGACAGGGGACGGCATAAGTTTCTTTTTAATTGACGGTACTGTGACGCCAACAAAAGCTGGAGGCTTTGGAGGTTCTCTCGGCTACGCCCAAAATACAGACGAAACTCAGGCCGGTTTACTCGGAGGTTATTTAGGAATTGGATTTGATGAATTCGGAAATTTTTCAACTCCAGATGAAGGGCGTGTAGGCGGAATTCCGGGAGGGATTAGACCAGACTCGGTAACGCTTCGAGGTAGCGAAGCTAGGCAATATCAGTTTTTAACTTCTAACTTTGTGCCGGGGGGAATAGATAATATTCCCAATCCCGTAAGTCCGCCGATCAACGCCATTACTACCACTCGCGAACCAGCCAGAAGAAGAGTTCAAGTTATTTTGTCACCCCCCACTTCTGCAACGCCAAACCGTCTGACTGTTAACTTTGATCTCAACAATAATGGTTCGTTTACAGATGAGGGCGAGACTATTATCGACATTGCCAATTTACAGGCAATAAACGGGCCAATCCCGCCAACATTCAAATTTGGTTTTGCTGCTTCAACGGGAGACGCTACAAATATTCACGACGTTCGCACTTTGTCGATCCAAACTATAGACGTGCCGCTTACTACAGCAGATGTTGCGACAACGAAAAAAGGCCCGGCCGCTGCGGCACCGGGCAGCCCCATTACTTACACAATTACGACAGTAAATAATGGCCCGAACTCTGCTGAAAACGTGCTCGTTGAAGACCAACTGCCCCGAGGGGCCGTATTTGGCAGTGCCGACAGCGACGGCACTTTCAACCCGACAACGAGACTGGTCACCTGGCCAACTATTCCGAATTTACCTCTTGGGGCCAGCGTCACCCGCACCGTAACTGTTACCGCCCCAACTACACTCGGCCCTATTACAAACAGTGTATTCAGCAGCAGCAGCACGATCGATCCCGTACCCGCCAACAACAGCGGCAGCAGCCCGGAGGCGAGAGTCACCACCACTATCACGAACGATAGCGCCGATGTAGTTACGGTCAAAACCGGGCCCGCTACGGCAGCAGCCGGCTCGACTGTCACCTACACAATTACGGCAGCTAACAGTGGGCCGAGTGCAGCAACCAATGTGGCGATCGCCGACACCATTGTTCCGGGTTTAACAGGAGTCAGCGTCTCCGAGGGCGGAACTTACAACGCAACTACAGGTATTGTGACTTGGACGGCGATCCCATCCCTAGCTAGCGCAGCCAGCGCCAACAGAACCGTCAGTTTCGCAGTTCCCGCCACGATCAGCGCCATCGCCAACACTGCTAGCAGCACCTCAACTAGCCCAGACCCGACTCCTGACAACAACAACGGCAGCAGCCCCCAAGCGCGAGTTACCACCAGCATCACCGAGAGTGCCGATGTAGTGACGGTCAAAACCGGGCCCGCTACGGCGACCGCGGGCTCGACTGTCACCTACACAATTACGGCAGCTAACAGTGGGCCGAGTGCAGCAACCAATGTGGCGATCGCCGACACCATTGTTCCGGGTTTAACAGGAGTCAGCGTCTCCGAGGGCGGAACTTACAACGCAACTACAGGTATTGTGACTTGGACGGCGATCCCATCCCTAGCTAGCGCAGCCAGCGCCAACAGAACCGTCAGTTTCGCAGTTCCCGCCACGATCAGCGCCATCGCCAACACTGCTAGCAGCACCTCAACTAGCCCAGACCCGACTCCTGACAACAACAACGGCAGCAGCCCCCAAGCGCGCGTTACCACCAGCATCACCGAGAGTGCCGATGTAGTGACGGTCAAAACCGGGCCCGCTACGGCAGCAGCCGGCTCGACTGTCACCTACACAATTACGGCAGCTAACAGTGGGCCGAGTGCAGCAACCAATGTGGCGATCGCCGACACCATTGTTCCGGGTTTAACAGGAGTCAGCGTCTCCGAGGGCGGAACTTACAACGCAACTACAGGTATTGTGACTTGGACGGCGATCCCATCCCTAGCCAGCGCAGCCAGCGCCAACAGAACCGTCAGTTTTGCAGTTCCCGCCACCGGCGGCACCGTCGCCAACACTGCTAGCAGCACCTCAACCAGTCCAGACCCCAATCCTGCCAACAACAACGGCAGCAGCCCCCAAGCGCGAGTTACCACCAGCATCACCGAAAGTGCCGATGTAGTTACACTCAAAACCGGGCCCGCTACGGCGACCGCGGACTCGACAGTCACCTACACCATTCTCACCGAAAACAGAGGGCCCAGTACCGCCACCAACATCACCCTTACAGACAGCATCGTTCCCGGTTTAACGGGCGTCACAGCATCGAACGGCGGTATTTACGACCCAGCCACAGGCATTGTCAGCTTTCCGCCCATTGCCAGCTTAGCTGACGGCGTGGCTGTCAGCCGGACTGTCAGATTCCCAGCCCCGGCGGCCGGCACTGTCAGCAACACGGCAAGAAGTACCTCAAACACGAATGACGCGAATCCCGGCAACAATAACGGCAGCGAGCCCGGCGCAACTGTTACCACCAGCATCGCCTCTGCCCCGACTCCGACTCCGACTCCCCCACCGACTCCGACTCCGACTCCCGCCAACCAACCGCCGATAGCTAACAACGTCAACCTAGAAATCGCCCCCAGCAGCGCTGTGGCGATCGCAGGACTTGGAGGAACAGACCCCGACGGGTCGATCGCATCCTTCACGATCGATACCGTCCCACCAGCAAGTGAAGGGCTGATATTTTTAGGCAATCCCGATACTGGTGGCACGATTGTCACCGCCGGTCAAATTCTGACGCCTGCTGAGATTAACCAATTATTTTTCCAATCGACAGCCAACTTTACCACAGCCAATTTCACCTACAGCGCTACAGACAACCAGGGCGTTACCAGCCCTGCCAGCGCTACTGTATCGGCGCTGCCGCCATTGCCAAACAAACCGCCAGTAGCTAACAACGTCAACCTCGATATCGCCCCCAGCAGCACTGTCTTGATCGCAGGACTTGGAGGAACCGACCCCGACGGGTCGATCGCATCCTTCACGATCAATACCGTCCCACCAGCAAGTGAAGGGCTGATATTTTTAGGCGATCCCGATACTGGGGGCAGGATTATCCGCGCCGGTCAAATTCTGACACCTGCTGACATTAACCAATTATTTTTCCAATCGACAGCCAACTTTACCACAGCCAATTTCACCTACAGCGCTACAGACAACCAGGG
>NZ_JAUBPR010000035.1:0-52658 GCF_036700845.1 Microcoleus sp. S13_C5 | reverse complement strand
AAACCTTTTAAGTGGACATATAAGGGTAAAGTCTTGGCTGTCTAATAGTCTGTGTATTTACGCCGAGGTGTACTAGTCCCCTTGATAATTGCAAAAATCACGCAATTATGTTATAAAACCGGGTTTATACGTCCAGGAAAGTTCTAGTTTTTCCTGCTATTTTCATAATTTCCTCATTTTTTTGATTTAGCTTTGAGATGGATCGGTGATTGGTTAATTTAAACTCTGATTCCCTAGAAGTTCTAGAGATGATCTCAGGGAGTCGGGGTTTTTTGTTACCTGCAAAGCCGATCGGCTATCACCCACCGTATTTACAGGCAGAATAACTCCTCCAGAAGTTACGCACACTTGCCTCAAGAAGGGTTTTTTTTTACCCGGGATCACAGATGCAGCGAAGTTTTTTGGTAAAAAACTCCGTTTGGGCCGGCTAATCCAAGATTTAGGCAGAGTTCCCTGAGAAACCGGGTTTTTTAACGCGGGAGCACAGATGCAGCCAAGTTTTTGGGTAAAAAACCAGGTTTTTGCCTAACTGTTGTAATCTCTGCTTCGGCAAAACTATATTTATCAAAAAAAATGATGGTCTTCATAATTTCCTCATATTTTTTAGATAAAGTTTACTCCAAGCTCTGGATCTGAAGGTCGATCGCACTCTCAGCACCATTCCGCTGCCAAAGAGTGAATCTCTTGTCAGGAGAGTTCGGGAAAGTGACGGTACTTTCGATTAACGGGTGCCACAGCACAGCCAACCTCAATAAGTCAGGGGTTAGGCAGTGCCTACCATAAAAACCTGGTTTTTAACTGGGAAAAACGGAGTTTCTGCGCCATACCTCTAAGTGTTGGCAGGATAACTCAATGCTACAAAAATTAATAACTGAAGATGTGATTGGCGCTCTCGAATAACACCCCAAAAATAAGTCTGTCGTTTGATCAAGATCCCAAATCGCAATTGCCACTAACAGGCAAAGCCAAGTCTCAGTTAGTTTTTGAAAGAGTGTGGAGATTTTTTAAATGTCTGAGCAGCTATCTTATAAAGGTAACAACCAGATTCTGTGCTATTACGCAAATGTTACCAACCTAGTTCAGGTGGTTCGGATTGGGAACATTCCTAATTGGTACTTTGAAAGAGTGATGTTTCCGGGACAGCGACTGATGTTTGAAGCTGCTGCTGAAGCAGTCTTAGAAATTCACACTGGTACGGTGGCAAGTGCTATTTTATCGGACAAGATTCCCTGCTACGTGCTGCGGGTTATAGAAGAGGTAAGTTCCGAGTTCGAGCTGGTGATGACCGAAGAACGATTGGCGGTATTAGCCGGTTAAAATTCATGAGAAATCAGACGAGATCGAGAACGGCCACGAAAATATTAGTTAACGAGTGTTTGGGGACGGGGAAAATGCAGAAAAATCTTGTCAATATTACCTTAGCTGTAGTCACAGAGGAAGTAGAAATTATCTTGGAGTCTTATCCGAAGCACCCATACCAACAAGCTTTTTCGCCTTCGGGATTGCGACAAGATTTAATTGCTTATGTGCTCAGCCGAGTTCCTAATAGATATACTGCGATCGACTCCGGCGAGTCTGTCTCAAACCAAACAGTTCAGGTTCGGTGTTCTTCGGAGCAGTTGCTGCACATAGAAAATTTGATTCATACTGGCATTCGCGAGGTGCTCCACAGCTATCAGAAGATAGATTACCGCCTGCCTGAAGAAGTTAAATTTGATTCGAGAGTTGCTAGTTGGTTTTGATAGTTTCTTGGTAATCGCAGCAGCAGTTGCACGGGCCATTGGGATTGACAGCACAGCGCAGAATTTCCGATCGAGCATTAAAGCGACAGCTAGCATCTCCGATAACCCAGATGCCGCTTACAAAAGTTCTTTCCGTCGGCGGTGTGGCCGACTGCACGTACAGGGCAATTTTTTGCAGTCGGTAGCGGCCGGATTTGAGTTGATAGCGGTGGTGGCGTTCCAAGACAGCGTAGGTTTGTCCCTCTAAATCTAGATAGTTCCCCGGTTGTGGCGTCCAATCCAGCCGAATGCTACCTAAATATTGGCGGGGGTGAGAGAGAATCACCTCTACGGGTAAAGTATTTTGTTCCATGTGGCGGTGCGTTCGCGAACTGAACTAAAGGGGCAAATAGTTGACTCAACTGAGATGTTGCACCCTTCTAAATAAGCCTTTTATGGGCGGGATCTCCTGCCCATCCCACCAGAACTTCACTCTTTGTGGAACAGGCACGAAAGGCCTTTTAATTGAGAATGGTGCAAGATGTGAGCTAAACCTACATTTTCTTCATCTATAAAAATAACTTCTTCTAGAGAAAGTAATTTCGGTTGAGGCGCTAAACTTAACTATAGAACCTTTGGCGATCGGGGAATAGCCGACTTATCTTGGGATAGCCGACTCCCTCCACTACGTTGGGCCCAACAGGCTAGGAAATAAACTTCAACTCGCTTGAGGTAACTAAAGTTAAGTTCGATTAGGTTCGATCAATACGCGGTTGAGATTCCTGAACAGATTTTAACGGTTTGCAAGACTTGGGGCGCTTGGGGTGCTTGGGGTGCGTTTGTACTGAGGACTTCACTGCTGACTACAAACCAAACCGAATTTTTGGCAATCAAAATTTCCAAAAATATGCCATTCCTTCCATGATTCCCCAAGCGCAAGCAGAACCAGCTAAATAATGATTTTCAGTGCCGCATTCGCGATGCCATTCTAAGAGTTCTGACAGAGCATTAGCGACAATTACTCCCCGGACATCCTGTTCAAACATACTGATATCATTGCCAGAATCACCGCAAACTAATGTTGCCTCAGATGGAATTTGTAGGCGCTTTTGTAAATAAGTAAGGGCATTGCCTTTATTGCTAGTTTGCGGTAAAATATCCACATCAATATTGCTGCTAAAAATGATTTGAGCTGGCAGTCTCGATTCAGTTAACTTTTGCTGCAAAGCCTGGACAGTCGAGCTATTTTCTGCTGCTGGCTCCAAACAATAACTGATTTTCCAAGGATTTTGTTCTTTTAGGGATTGGGGTTTAAGCTGGGAAAACTGCTGAGCTAAAGAGGCGATCGCCATTTTATCCCAGTCTTGAGAAAGATACTCCGCCCAATCTAAATCGAGGATTCCGTCTTGGTAAATTTCGCTGCCTACACCTGCGATCAAATAGTCGGGTTCTAGCAGTTGCTTTTGGGCAATTAATTCGCAAGTTGAAGCATGAGAACGCCCGGTAGCGTAAACCAAACAAATTTGCGATCGCTGTGATTGCAAGCGCTGGTTGAAAACTTGAGTTGCTTCGTCATCTCCGACTAGCGTGTTGTCTAAATCTGTACCTAATAAAAACTTCATTTGGGGAATTGGTCAGGAGTCAGTAGTCATCAGTGATTAATGATTGGGAATCGATCGCTTCCTAAAATAATTTTAACTATTTATAAGAATTTGTTAAACCAACTACATTTATAAGCAAGCTTATCGGTTAAGCTTGGCCAGATTTAATTTTCAGCAAGTGGTGTGAGTTTTATGATGAATAATGCAACCTCCGTTAAAGCTTTTTGGCTGTCTTTCTTGATTTCTGGTGCGGCAGTGCCTTTGGGGCCGATCGCAGCAACAGCTCAAATTCAGGATACCTCAACTCCAGAAGTTGCGCTAGAAGCGAGTGCCGTCCCGGAGGCTACCCCAGACGCAGCGCTGGCTGCAGGTAAGATTGAGATACCGCAGTTAGCGGCGATTACCGCAGAGACTAACTCCGTAGTCGATCGCCCTTTACCCAACACAGGTGCAGCATGGGTGAATCGCGCTTTACCCGAAACAGATGCAGCAACAGTCGATCGTGCTTTACCCGAAACAGATATAGCATGGGTGAATCGCGCTTTACCCGAAACAGATGCAGCAGTCGATCGTGCTTTACCTAAAACAGATATAGCATCGGTGAATCCCGCTTTACCCAAACAAGACAAAGTAACAGGCGATCGCCCAACAACAACCCCAGAAATAACGGAGGCAATTGGCGAATTGCCCCCACAGAAGTTAGAAATTGCAAACTCTCCTCAATCTCAAAACGTTGCTGAAGCCAGCAAAGTTGCCGACATCAGCAGCGAGACGGGCATCGCTGATGACCTCAGCATACAAGAAGACGCAGCACAAGTCACCTCTGTTTCCCAACTATCCGACGTGCGGCCGACAGATTGGGCTTTTCAAGCCTTGCAATCCCTAGTAGAAAGATACGGCTGCATTGCGGGATATCCAGACGGCACATTCCGAGGCAATCGAGCAATGACTCGGTATGAATTCGCCGCCGGATTAAATGCTTGCTTAGACCAAATTACCAAACAACTTGGCGGTTCTACTGGTAATTTAGTCAAGCGAGAAGATTTACTTGCTTTGCAAAGATTGCAAGAAGAATTTGCAGCAGAATTAGCTACATTGCGCGGTCGAGTAGATGCTTTAGAAGCCCGCACTGCCGAATTGGAAGCCAACCAATTTTCAACGACGACTAAACTAAACGCATTTGCTTGGTTTAACCTGAGTGGAGCTTTTGCGAGCAAGCGAGTCCGAGTTGAAGCAATAAATGCAAATGCTGCTCCGCTCGATCGAGTACCGGGACGCGATCCTGTCACCAACAGACCGATCGTGCAGACAGTGGACGACCCAGAAATTACTTTCAGCCAGTTAGTTTGGTTAACCCTCACTACTTCTTTTACAGGGAAAGACCAATTGATTACACAGCTAGCTGTAGGTAACGGAACTGCACCAGCCAATCAGTATACTTCTCCGGGTCTTTTTAATACCTTTGGCACTCCTTTTCTAGAGCAGACTGCTGGGGTGAATCCCAATGAAGTTATCCTGCGAGAACTTTCTTATCAGTTCCCGGTTAGCAACAGCTTGCAAGTAGTAATCGGCCCGAGAATTAATTTCTACCGCTACTTTGACAACAATAACTTTAGCTTTTTCGTGAACGGTGCCAGCAGCTTTGATTCTAACAATAGCACTTTGTTAACTGCTACCAAACGCGGCGCAGGTGCTTTGGCTTTGTGGGATATCGGCCGCCGATTGAAACTGCGTTTGGGCTATTTGGGCGAGAGTATGGAATTTTTGCCCACTTCGGTGTTTAATTCCGCTTCCAATCCGTCTCAAGGCTTGTTTGGTGGGACAAATACGAGTACCGCCGAACTAACATTCAGTCCGAGCGATCGGGCAAATTTGCGGTTTTTGTACAGCCGTTCCAACATCCAGCAAATTGGCGGGCTAATTGGAGCACCGAATGGCAGGCCGCTTAACGGTTTGGCAGATGACGGTTTCGGTGGCCGTCTCGGCAATGCTACTGCCAATACTTATAGCTTTAATTTCGATTGGTTGCTCAGCCGCCGTTTCGGTCTTTTCGGCCGCTACGGCTACGCCGAAACCAATATATTTCCCAAGACTGACCGACCCGACGGCACGATCAAAACTCAATCTTATATGTTAGGATTTGCACTGCCTGATTTGTTCAAAAAAGGAGCTGTGTTTACGGGCTCATTTTTAGTACCTTTTGACGTTACTGGCGGTCGGAGGTTTCTGGTTTCGGGCGGGGGAAATGGTGGCAAGCAGTACGAAATTGAAGCCACTTATTATTGGCCTCTCACCGAGCATATTTCGATAGTACCGGCATTTTATGCGATCTGGAATGCCAATAATTTCGATAACAACCCGACAATTTTTGTGGGCAATTTGCGGACGCAGTTTAGTTTTTAATTAAATTAGGGCTGGCTTGAACATAATGATATAGCAATCCTCAATGAGTCATAAATTTTTTACCCCATCCCAACCCTCCCCGAACCCGCTCTGAGGAAGTAAGAAATTCACAAATGATTTAGGATTGCTATAGTATTTTTCATTGGAGTCAGGTACACATTAATAATGGGTAATGGGGCGCTGACTCTAGATTACGTGACTCAGTATAAAAAGGATATCGTAATAGTAAAATCCCGTCAACACTCAACAATCACGCATGGATGGTGCAACCGAAATTCATAGAATTCATCTGCGTTAATTTGTGTTTATCTGCCTGTATCTGCAGTAAAAAAAGATAATTTTTCTGGCTGCCGATGACAATAGATTGACGCTGATTCACGCAGAGGTCGAGAAGAGGTAGGAATAATTACGATGCTAACAGATTTGATATCAAACCACTTGTTGCCTCTCATGTCCGTCTCATACCAAATCCGGCTTAAATACCCCGTTTATTTCTTACTCAGTCTGGACTCTGACTTCGATTGGTAGGAGCGGTTGCAACCAGTCTTATCAAGGGGTTTTTAAAGCGGATTTGGACAAATACCGAGCATATCAAGCATGATATCCTGATTAGCGTCGTCCTGATGTCAACGAATGGGAATTTCGATGATAAATTCAGTGCCTTTACCGGGTTCCGAGAGGCACTGCAATTTGCCGTTGTGTTTTTCAACGACAATTTGGTGCGAAATTGATAAACCCAAACCTGTGCCTTTACCTACGGGTTTTGTGGTAAAAAACGGGTCAAACAAACGCACAATCTGATCTTCGGGAATACCCAGACCGTTGTCTTTGATCCGAATTAAAATGCTCTTGTCATCAATCGTTTCAGTTTGAATGGTAATAGTAGGACAGATAGAATTTCCGGTGTCTTTGGCTTGGCTGCTGCTTTCTTCCAAGGCGTCGATCGCATTTGCCAATACATTCATAAATACCTGATTTAACTGTCCGGGATGACAGTTTATTTGCGGTAGTTCTCCGTATTCTTTAATCACTTTAATGCCCTGCCAGTTGGGTTTGGCTTTCAGGCGGCTGTTCAACATTAACAAGGTACTTTCTAAACCTTCGTGAATGTCGGCAGTCTTGATTTTGGCTTCGTCCGCCCGCGAGAAATTTCGGAGAGTTTGAATAATTTCTACAATGCGCTCGCATCCGGTCTGCATGGAATTGAGCAATTTTGGCAGGTCTTCTGCTAGAAATTCTAAGTCTATATCCTCGGCTTGTTGCTGAAGTTTTGCTGGTGGATTTGGGTACTCTTCTCGATACACCTGTACGATTTCTAATAAGTCTAGAACGTAGCCTCGGACGTGGCAGAGGTTGCCTGCGACAAAGCCAACTGGGTTGTTAATTTCGTGGGCAATTCCTGCTAGCACCTGTCCGAGGGAAGACATTTTTTCGGTTTGTACTAACTGCATTTGAGTTTGCTGCAAGTCGCTCAAAGCTGTTTGCAGTTCTTGGGATTTTTGCCGATCGCGATCGGCGGCGGCGGCCCGTTCTTCCTCAACTCCGATCGCCCCAGCAATAATTCCGATCAGCTTGCAGTCGGCTTCTGTGGGGGCGATCGACTCGGTGTTGACAACGCACACCGCACCCACGTAATCGTCGCCCAGCCGCACTGCTTGTCCCAGATAGCTTCGCAGTTGGTAGCGGATGACAGCGGGATCGGTTTGGGCGTAGATCGTGTTCTGCAAGTCAGGAATGGCAACAGCCCGATCGCTTCCTTTGCTGCATACATCGGTGCAGATGCGGCCCTCGGCGCGATCAATTAGCGGGTAGTCCGGCGGCGCTTGCCAAGTCCCGATCGCGTGCAGCAGTCCGCCACCTAAGCGGCTGTAGATGGCGCAGCTTCCGCCCAAAAGCTCGCCGGCTAAAGATGTCAGCCGCTGGATGTTCTCAGCGGCGTCGGTGGTGAATCCCAAAAAGCACTCGTTAATTTTGCTGAGGCGGTACTCTGCTTGCCTGCGCGCCGTCATGTCGCGGGAGTTGATCACAATTCCTTTCACAGCGGGGTCTGCTAGCAAGTTGATGCCGACACCTTCGAGAAAACACCAAGAACCGTCAGCGCGCCGGAACCGACCTTCTAGGGCGATCGGATCGCCTGGATTTGCGATCAGTTTTTCGCCGTCGGACATCACCGAGGGCAGGTCGTCAGGGTGGATCAAATCGAGAGCAATTTGACCGGCGACTTCATCGGGTTCGTAGCCTAAAACTCTTTCTACAGACGGGCTTTCGTAAACAATGTGACCGCTGGCGTCGAGAATAGTAATGATGTCGGAACTGTTGAGAATTAGCGATCGCCACTTAGCCTCATTTTGGAACAAAGCTGACTCGGCTTCTTTGCGATCGGTAATATCCTCTACCATTTGCAAAATAAACTGTGGCGTTCCCTGACTACTGTCGATGACAGAGGCGCTGAGGCGTCCCCACCTGATGCTGCCGTCTTGGCGGAGGTAGCGCTTCTCGATTTGGTAAGCTTCGCGCAAGCCCGCGGCCAACTGTTGGCGCAACTCGCGCGAAACTTCTGCGTCTTCCGGGTGCGCGCAGTCGTCGAGGCCGACACCCCGCAGTTGAGCTTCCGAGATCCCCAGCATAGCTTGAAATGCCGGATTAGTGGCGATCGCAACACCCTCGAGGGTAGCGACTACCATCCCGATCGCAGCGCGTTCAAAAATTGCCCGAAACCGCTGTTCGCTGTCTCGCAAAGCTGCATCCGCTGCCACTTCCTGGGTGATGTCCCGCCCCGCCACTGCCAAACCTTTGCGCGAACCGTCGGGGTTGAACAGTGGCACTTTCCGCACTTCAAACAAATTGCTGCCGCCTGTGGGCAAGGGGACAATTTGGCGGCTGGAGGTAAGAGTGCCTGCTTGCCAGGTGGTTTCGTCGGTTTCCTGCCAAGTTAGCAGAATTTCTCTGACTCTCGGATCGGCGGCGGCAGCGAGTTCGGCAGTAGTTTTACCCTGGTAGTCTGCGGTTTCCCAGCCCAAAAGTTGGAGGGCGCAGTCGTTGGCAATCAGCCAACGCCCCTCGCTGTCTGTGAGGTTGATCGCGTCGGGGACGGCATTAATCGCGGTTTTCAACCAGTATTCTTGATTTCGCAGGGCTGCTTCGGCGCGCTTGCGATCAGCGATTTCGGCGACTGTTCCTTCGTAGTAAAGGAGTTCGCCATCTTTGTCGCGGACTTCGCGCACGTTTTCCGAGATCCAGGTAGTGCTGCCGTCTTTGCGGCGGACGCAGGACTCAAACTCTTTCAGGGAGCCATTTTTGCTAATTTCTGCCATGAAGGAAGCGCGGCGGGTGCGATCGGCGTAAAGGTTTTTTGCCGAACATTTTGCGATCAGTTCTGACGGGGAATCGTAGCCGTACATTCGGGCGAGTGCCTGGTTGGCGCTGAGGTAGCGCCCGTCTGGGGCGGTTTGAAATATGCCTTCGGTGGCGTTTTCAAAGATGCTGCGGTATTTTGCCTCGGCTTGTTTGAGGGCTTCTTCTGCTTGTTTACGATCGGTGATATCAGATTGGACGCCTATGAAGTGGGTAACCAGTCCGCTGCTGTCGCGCACCGGCGAAATGGTGAGTTCGTTCCAGAAGGCGGTGCCGTCTTTGCGGTAGTTTTTCAGAACTACTTTGCAGTCATGCTGTTCTTTCAGGGCCACGCGGATTCGATCAACGGCAGCGCCATCGGTATCCGGGCCTTGCAGAAAGCGACAGTTCTGCCCGATTATTTCGCTGCGATCGTAGCCTGTAATCCGCTCGAAAGCCCCGTTGCAGTAGACTATAGGCTTGTCCGGCCGGGTAGCGTCCGCGATCGCGATGCCGTTGCTGGTAGCTGCCAGGGCGCGATCGTACAGCCGAAATACTTCTTCTATTAAATTCGGTGTGCCGCCAGTACGAGTCGGCGATAGCGTTTCAGAAGGAATGCTTATATCGATCTGCATGAGTTTCTATAAATTGAGTTTATTGTAGATACCGACTGCCAGCACACCCTAGATTTTAACAGAATTGCCCTGTTTTCCGAAGGCAGAAGTTAGAAGGCTATCATGCAAAATTTGGGAGGTAAATTCTACCTAAAAAAAATCTGGCTTCCCTCGTTTTTTTCCTATTTGCTTCTGCCTTGTGCTTTCTACATTCAAAGGAATCCTACTTGTTAATTTATAATAGCTGTTCCAGGGATCACTCTATCTTTGGTATGGTTTACTTGGCAGAGTTTAGGCAGCTTACCAGTTCGCGCATTTATTTTTCCGCTTGAATCAAAATCTGATGCCCGGAGTCTCTATTGAAATATTTTGAATAAAAGACATAGGATTTAAACGATTCCAAATATCCAATAAAAAAACCGGAAAAATTAATGTTGAACGAACACAGCAAGTTCTGAAATATCGTCGACCGCGAAAGTCGGTTCTAGGGCGAGACACTGAGGGCGATCGCCATATCCGTAAGCCGCCCAACAAACATCTATCCCAGCATTTTTAGCAAACAGCAAATCAATCGCTGTATCGCCAACCATTAAAATTTGACTGTTATCCAAGTCCGGAAACAGCGGTTTAATAATTGAGTGAAACACCGCCGCTTCGGGTTTCATAACCATTTCTCCGTTGTCACCTAAAATCAAATCAAAAAAACTGTGAATTTTCAATTTTTGCAGTAACGAATTCACAAAACTAACGTGTTTGTTGCTAAAAACTCCCAAGCTCAATCCCGATTTGCGCGCCAACTGCAAGACTTGCTTTGTCCCGGTAAATAACTCTACCTGCTTTTCACCTTCCGTCCGATAATAAGAGCGGTAAGTTTCCACCCATTCAGGAATTGCGCTTTCCTCGATCGCCGGATGGAGGATTTTAAAACTATTTGGTAAATTGATGCCGATCGTACCTATAATAGTATCAGCACTAGGCGGGGTAATATTGTAACTTTCAAATGTTTTGGTAAAGCAAAATACAATAGCTTTGTGAGTAATTGCTAAAGTGCCGTCGAAGTCAAAAATAATTAACTTGTACTGACTCATATTATTTAATATATTCTATATAGCAACCGGAGGTTTTCCCTCACATAATAGCATTATTAGTCTTTCCTTCCCCAATTATAAGTATAATTTTTCAACATTCAAGAGGTCAATATGAGTATCACCAAAAAATCAGAAATTCTAGCCACAGATTTCCCAGACCACACTCAATTACCCGACTCCGACGGTACTTTTGTGAAAAACTTTCAAGAACATCCTCAAAGCATCCTGTTAACAACATCAATTAGACCGATTTTAGACCAAGTTCATCCCGACGGACAATACTGCATCGGTCAAGATTCCGGTATTTACTGGCGAGTGGCCGGGCCCCCGGAACCGCCAGAAAGAGCAGCCGAAGCACCTGATTGGTTTTACGTGCCCGACGTGCCGCCAACTCTAGACGGAAATCTGCGCCGTTCCTATGTAATGTGGCGGGAATTAATGCCGCCTCTAATTGTACTTGAATTTGTTTCTGGCGATGGCAGTGAAGAAAGAGATAGGACTCCTCGCCAGGGCAAATTTTGGATTTACGAGCGGATAATTCGACCTGCTTTTTACGGCATTTATGAAGTCAAAAAAGCCCAAGTTGAAGTGTATCATTTGGTAGAAGATAGATTTGAGTTACTGCCGGAAAATCAGCGCGGACATTACCAAATCGCACAAATAGGAGTGGAATTAGGCATTTGGCAAGGGGTTTATCAGGGCGTAGAGCTGCCTTGGCTGCGCTGGTGGGATGCTTCCGGGAATTTGCTGCCGGCGGCCGAGGAACGGGCAGAACAAGCCGAATTAGTGGCACAACGAGAACGACAAAGGCGCATAGAAGCTGAGTTGCGAATTCAAGCTTTAGAAGCGCGTTTGCGAGAGTGAGAAGGCGAGTAATTCGATTGTAGATTGTAGATTTTAGATTTTAGATTGGGGATGACTGATGATTATCGGGATTGGGTTCTTCATAAGTTATTCGCGATTATTCAATTCTTCAATCAAAAAGCTAAAGTCGCATAAGTCGCCGCTTCCGGTAGGGACACGGCAATTCAGTGTCCCTAGGAATATCATGTGCTGTAAAAACCCGATCGCCTAGCAGCCTCCTCAGAAACGATATAAACATTCATCGGTTATTATCAAAAATTTGCGTATATTAACTTAAGTATTGCATCACTTTTTGTGTAAGTCCTATGGCACTAATTGTTCAGAAATATGGCGGCACCTCGGTTGGCACAGTCGATCGCATTTTGGAAGTAGCCCGACGAGTTGTAAAAACAGCACAGCTCGGCAACTCTCTCGTTGTCGTACTTTCAGCGATGGGCAAAACCACCGACGGTTTAGTTAAACTCGCCAAGGAAATTTCCCCAAATCCCAACAAGCGGGAAATGGATATGTTGCTTTCCACTGGGGAACAAGTCTCGATCGCACTTTTGAGCATGGCATTGCAGGAAATGGGACAGCCGGCAATTTCCCTCACCGGCGCCCAAGTTGGCATTGTCACTGAAGCCGCCCACACCCGTGCCCGGATTTTGCGAATCGACCCAAATCGGCTTGAAAGCCAGTTAAAAAGCGGTAAAGTCGTTGTGGTTGCAGGTTTCCAAGGTATCGCCGATGCCGGAGAATTGGAAATTACCACCTTGGGCCGTGGCGGTTCCGACACAACAGCAGTTGCCCTCGCTGCTGCGCTGCGGGCAGACAGGTGCGAAATTTATACCGACGTGCCCGGAATTCTGACTACAGATCCGCGCTTGGTTGCCGACGCGCAATTGATGGACGAAATCACTTGCGACGAAATGCTGGAATTGGCGAGTTTGGGGGCAAAAGTCCTCCACCCGCGCGCGGTAGAAATTGCGAAGAATTACGGCGTGCCGCTGGTAGTGCTTTCTAGCTGGAGTGACGCCCCCGGTACGCGGGTAGTGTCCCCACCCCCGAAACTTCGGCCTTTGGAGGGTTTGGAGCTCGCAACAGCGGTGGATGCGGTGGAATTTGACTTAGATCAGGCAGGGGTGTCGCTGCTGCGTTTGCCCGATCGCCCCGGCGTAGCAGCGCGGTTGTTTGGTGCGATCGCCCAACAAAACCTCGATGTAGACTTAATTATCCAGTCAATTCATGAAGGAAATACTAACGATATTGCCTTCACCGTGACGCGAAAATCTCTGCAACAAGCCACCGCCGTTGCAGATGCAATTATTCCCACCCTCGGCAAGAATTCTCGCCCAGAATTGGGAGAACCGGAAGTGAAAGCAGAAGAGCGGCCAATAGCTAAAGTTAGCATTGCGGGTGCGGGAATGATCGGTCGTCCGAGGGTAGCGGCGCAGATGTTTAAGACTTTAGCGGATGCGGGGATTAACATTCAAATGATTTCTACATCCGAGGTGAAAGTTAGTTGTGCCATCAATGCCGAAGATTGCGATCGGGCCGTTGCCGAACTCTGCAAAGCATTTGATGTCGCCAACTCCCCTATTGGGCTGCATTCAGCATCCCACAAACCGCCCGCAGTCCGCGCCGTTGCGTTGGATCTCAATCAAGCGCGTCTAGCAATTCGCCAATTGCCCGATCGACCCGGAGTAGCAGCAAAACTGTTCGGACTTTTAGCCGAGGAAAATATCAGCGTAGACACGATCATTCAGTCGCAGCGCTGCCACAATATCGACGGCATATTAACTCGCGACATTGCATTTACCGTAGCCCAAATTGACGCCGAAGCTGCTAAAAAAGCCCTGGAAAAAGCCGCCCCCGAATTCGGCTGGGGCGAAGTAGCAGTCGATACACAAATTGCCAAAGTTAGCGTTGTCGGTTCCGGGATGGTAGCGCATCCGGGAGTAGCGGCAAAAATGTTTGAAGCGCTTTCCCGCCAGCAAATCAACATTCAAATGATTGCCACTTCCGAGATTAAAATTAGCTGCGTTGTGGATGAAGGACAAGCCGTAACTGCTTTGAAGGCTATTCACGCAGCCTTTGAACTTGCCGGCACTGAAAGAATCCAAGTTCCAGCCTAATACTTGTTTGCCGTCGGGAATTAAGATTGCGTCCGATCGGTGCTTGTATGGCGGTTTTCGGTAGGGACACGGCAGTGCCGTGTCCTTGCAAATATCGCGGACACAGCAATGCTGTATCCCTACAAATATATTCGGATTTGGGCACCGCACTGCCGTGTTCATACAAATATCGATCGACAGCCAAAGATCGGAGTTTTGAGTGCAAATTGTACAGCATGAGGCTATGTTAAAATGAAATTGGCGATCGAATTAAGGGATTTAATCTTAGTCCTGTATTAGTAGGGTGCGTCAGAACCAAAATCCTCGATCATCGCTCTCTACATCCGTCTGAGGCACCTTACAAGTCGATTGGAGTGTGACAATTGCGTAAGTGCTTTTAGAAAAGAGCAAGCTGTAAATATTCATTTATTCCTGTTGGCACTTCCTTAATTTCATCATACAATAAATTTTGACTTAATATTTCTTGCGCGATCGCCTCCACAACCGGCACACAAACCGAATTCCCAATTTGCTTGTAACTTTCCCCCGCACTCGGATAACTCTTAAAATCTTCAGGAAAACCCATAAGACGGTAACATTCCTTCAGCGTCAATTTTCTCACAATATCTTGCTCAGGAATGTAGATAAAAAACCGACCCGATGTTTCTTGCGAAGGAATTGTGGGATGCACTCCATCTACCGAATAAATTCGATTTGGCTGTCTGTGAACTCTCGATAAATGTTCTGTATTTGGCCTCACGCCAGTTTTCCAAGTACCTTTATTTCTGTAACCTACAAATACCAGTCCCGAATCTTGCTTTCTCGGAGACTCAATTAAAGTATACTCGGATTTATCCAATATTTCAAAATCCCCTGTCTTGTCTAGAAATTCCCTGAGCTTTGGAGTCAACCGGGTTTTAAGCCGAGAAAAATTGAATGGTTTACCTTTAGTTGCAATAATAAATATTCTTTCACGATGTTGAGGAATTCCAAAGTCTTTAGCATTCAGCATTTTGTAATTCACGCTGTATCCTAAATCTTCCAGACTGGCAATAATTACTTTTAAGGTATTTCCCTTGTCGTGATGGATTAAGTGCTTGACATTTTCGAGGACGATAACTTTAGGCTGCTTGATTTTGATAATTTTACAAATCTCGAAAAAGAGCGTGCCTCTAGTATCTTCAAAACCCAGCTTTTTGCCACAGATGCTAAAAGGTTGGCACGGAAATCCGGCGACTAAAATATCAAAGTCTGCTAACTCGACGGGATTAATTTTACTGATATCTCCAAAAGGAACCTCCCCGAAATTATCCGTGTAAACTTGTCGGCATTTACTGTTAATTTCGCAGGAAAAAACGCATTTAAAGCCTATTTTTTCAATCCCTTGTCTGAAACCTCCTATTCCTGAAAACAAATCTATAAATTTCATTTTGGCTCAGCTTTAACACTAACAAATCATCTATACAATAATAGCCGATTTTCCATCATAGATAAGTGAGCAACGACTAAAAAAACACAATACCCCGATCCCTCACTTCTTCAAGAAGTTGATGCTCTAACAGCGATCGCGTCTTAAGTTCACTCATCAATTTCTCTGTCGAGCCCGATCGACTGTAGCATAGGAGCGATCGGCAAATTGCAGGAATTGTCGAGCGTCCGAAATTTCCCCCCGCATTCAACCCACCAACCTGCCAAACTTGTCCCGAAGCCGACTAAACTAGAAATAGCAGAACAAATCACAGCTATTGTCTACTTTCTTTCACCAACCATGAGTCAAACCTTGGAAAATCTCACCGCAATCGATGACAAGCTATCCAAACGCCACATCGACCTCGATCCGGGCGGCTACTTCATCATTTATCTCGATCGCGAAACCAGCTTAATCTGTGCCAAACATTTCACCAACATCATCGACGATCGAGGCCTCGCCGTCGATCCCGAAACTGGTAAACCAATCCCCGCCCGCGGCAAAGTAGAACGCACTGAGGTCACACTTTTTACAGGTAGAACCGCCAAAGAACTTTGTGTCAAAATCCTAGAAGAAACCCGCCCCAGCCCGGTGACAATGTTAGATCACGCGGCTTATCTGGGACGGGAATTTGTACGGGCAGAAATTGCATTGTTGAGCGATCGAGAATACGTTCAAGATTAGTGCAGCCCTGCCAGAATTTCTGGACAAAACGGCAACTGATCGGATGGAAGCAGCACCGATCACGAAAAACCTTGATACCAGAAATAAGTCACCATCGGAATCACTGTCGCCAATACCAACAGCACAACCACAACAACTGTGGCATTGCCTTGGTCTGTTTCTTCAGCTTTTTTAAACGTGCCTTCAACTTGAATGTTGTCAACAACTTCAGGAGGACCCGGATCGGGTTCGCCCGACAAAACAGTTGCAATGCGCGTACTTGCAGCCGCAAATGCCTCGTTGTATTTATTGCCTTCCCGCAGCGGCACTTGCACGGTTTCCCCAGCCACACTCTGGGCAATTTCATCGGTTAGCAGGGATTTCACCCCTTCCCCCGTCCGAATTGCCGCACTGTTGGTAACAGTGTCGAGAACGAGTAAAATTTGATTAGTCTGGTCTTCTTTTGTGGGAAACCACTGTTCAAACAGTTGGTCGGTGAAAGTAGCAGTCGTTTCACCGTAGTCTAAGCGGTGGATGGTGACAAATCTGACTTGTTTCCCTGTTTTGTTTTCCAGGTTGTCGAGCACGCTGCTGATATTGCTTTCGCTGCTGCGGCTGAGCACGTCGCCTTTGTCGAACACCCAAGTTCGATCGCCCGCCGACAACACCGGTATTTCGTAAACGCCAGTCGCCAATGCCGGCAATACCGCCATCTGGGATGCAATTAGGACGATCGCGATCGTCGCGGCCAAAGGTTGGAGATATTTTCTCCAGTTAAATAATTGCTTCAGGAGTCTAGTCATGAGGTTAACCGTAAAACTGACTTTTTTCCAAAAATACTATAGAAACCCCCGTAAAATTCATTTTATGCAGGGCAATATTTACAATTAGCTCGCCAGTGGAACTCTCCGCCCGATTATTTTAGGATTCTAACTATGGAACCAGCAGACACTTATAAAGGTTGGATTATTCAATCCCAGAAAGTCTTCTACGTCGAGGTTTGGGATAGCCGCGGCAACCGCCACGTCGCCGTCCAAAATGCCAAGACTGAGGAGGAAGCTTTGGAATTGGCCAAAAAGTGGATAGACAAATATGAGTCAAAACCCGGAAGAATGGCGCTCGACGTACCCCATCCTTTCGGAGATATGATCGATATGCCATTTTGAAGTCAGTTGACTGTTGACTGTTGACTGTTAACAGTTACATTACAGCTTGTAGGGTACTCTACTAGAGAAAAAACCTCTTCAAATCGAGCAATTATGGCAACTGACGCATCCGAATAATATGCCAGTTGCGTCCTGGGGTGCGTTTTTCCTGAAATACAATTACGAAATTCCTCGCAATTTCCGCGTATTTTGCACCAAACTCCGAGTAAATTCGTCGAACCTTTCAGACAGTTTTTCATCCAACAATTTACCATCAGGACTAAAAGCTTTCCAAGCTTGTCCGATCGCAATTTGTTCGGGAATTACCCAAGCGTGCACCCATCTCAAAATCACGCGCAAATCGTTGAGTGCGTTGCTGTTAACTTGCCCTCCCAAAACACTAATCGCACCCGCAACTTTCCCGTCCAAATGCTCAAAACTCATCAAATCCAGGGCATTCTTGAGAGCACCGCTGACGCTACCGTGATACTCCGGCGTTGCCAACATCAAGCCGTCGGCTTGCTTAACTGCAGTTCGCAGCTTTTCCACATCCGGGTAATCTAGATAATCATTCTCGCCGTCGCAAAAGGGCAGCTTGAGCGATCGCAAATCGAATATTTCAACTTCTGCGCCCAGGGCCTGCGCCCGCTCTGCTGCCACCTTCAACGCTAACTTGCTGTAGGAGCCAGCCCGCAAACTTCCACCAATGCCGACAATTTTTACCATAAAGCTTAAAAACAATAACTGCTTTTCTAAAACGTACTCATTACGAGTATGATTAACATAACAAGTTCGATCGGCAACTGTCAAGTAAAGTTTCCGATGTAGAAAATAGAAGGAAGAACAGAAGGTTATGGGTAGGAGGGGTGAGTGCTCATAAGCCCGGTCAGGGAAAACACACTCGGATCGTTCACAAGCAACTATTTTGAGGCGTTTCTTAAGATGCCCGCCAGAGATAAACCCATCCAACACCCGCCATCTTGTTAAAATAAATGAACGTAGCAAACCAAAAGCGGTCAATCTTGGCAGTCTTCAACCTTGGGCAAAGCAATATGAAAAATTCTTGGAAACACGCATGGCTGGGGCATCTAGCTGTAAATAAAGACAAGTCGAGCCAGAATCCTAAAAAATCAATTCCAGGACGGAATCTTTGGCGCATCCTGGGCAGTTTGGTGATTTCTCAAGGAATATTGCTCTCGACCCCGGTGTTTGCCGACAGCGCGCCAAACACCATGAGTTACAGCCAACTGATCGACAACATAGAAAAAGGGCAAGTCAGTAAAATCGAAGTAGACGAAACTCAAAAAACTGCCAAAGTTAAACTAAAAAATCAAAAAAGCGATCAAACCCAATCAGTTAGTCTGTTCGATTACAACAACCGAGAACTGTACTCGCAAATCCGCGCCAAAAAGATTGACTTTGAAGTCAAACAAACAGCCGACAACGCCGCCGCAGTAAGTTTAGTAATAAACTTGCTAGTGATTTTTGCAGTGTTGGCAGTGTTGATGGCAATCCTGCGCCGATCGACCCAATCTCAAGGAAATGCCATGAACTTCGGCAAATCCAGAGCCCGTTTCCAAATGGAAGCCAAAACCGGCGTGATGTTCGACGACGTAGCAGGCATCGAAGAAGCTAAAGAAGAACTGCAAGAAGTCGTAACCTTCCTCAAAAAACCCGAACGCTTCAACGCCATCGGCGCCAAAATTCCCAGAGGAGTTCTGTTAATCGGGCCTCCCGGAACCGGCAAAACAATGCTGGCAAAAGCCATCGCAGGCGAAGCAGCCGTCCCCTTCTTCAGCATCTCCGGTTCCGAATTTGTCGAAATGTTTGTCGGAGTTGGCGCCTCCCGCGTCCGCGACTTGTTCAAGAAAGCTAAAGAAAATTCGCCCTGCATCGTGTTCATCGACGAAATAGACGCCGTAGGAAGGCAGCGCGGCGCTGGTATCGGCGGCGGCAACGACGAACGCGAACAAACTCTCAACCAGTTGCTGACAGAAATGGACGGCTTTGAGGGTAACAGTGGCGTGATTGTGATTGCAGCTACAAACCGGCCCGACGTACTCGATACCGCCCTGCTGCGGCCAGGCAGGTTCGATCGGCAAGTAACGGTAGATTTGCCCAGTTACAAAGGGCGTTTGGGGATTTTGCAAGTTCACGCACGCAACAAAAAACTCGACCCAGAAGTTGCTCTAGACACGATCGCCCGCCGCACTCCCGGCTTTTCCGGCGCTGACTTGGCAAACTTGCTCAACGAAGCAGCAATTCTCACAGCGAGGCGTCGCAAAGACACCATTACTAACCTAGAAGTTCACGACGCGATCGACCGGATCACGATCGGGCTTACGCTCAACCCGCTGCTGGACAGTAAGAAAAAGTGGATGACAGCATACCACGAAGTCGGACACGCCCTAGTCGCGACAATGCTCAAAAATGCCGACCCGGTGGAAAAAGTAACGATTATTCCCCGTTCCGGCGGCATCGAAGGCTTTACTAGCTTTGTGCTCGACGACGAAATGCTCGACAGCGAAGGTTTGAGGAGTCGGGCTTTGCTGTTAAACCGAATTAAAGTAGCTTTGGGGGGACGCGCGGCGGAGGCCGAAATTTATGGCGATGCTGAAATCGACACCGGTGCTGGTAGTGATCTCAGAAAAGTTAGCAGTCTCGCCAGGGAGATGGTAACGCTTTATGGAATGTCGGATTTGGGGCCTGTGGCTTTGGAAAGTCCGAACAATGAGGTGTTTTTGGGTCAAAACTGGAATTCGCGATCCGAGTATTCCGAAGACATGGCAATCAAGATCGATCGCCAAGTCCGGGAAATTGCCTTTGAGTGCTACGAAGAAGCTCGCCGAATTATCCGCGAAAACCGCGCTTTGGTAGACAAACTTGTCGAAGCGCTGTTGGATGAAGAAACGATCGACGGCGACGAATTCCGCCAAATTGTCGATCGGTACACCGAGTTGAACAAAAAAGAGTTGGCACCAACATAAAGAGTCAGTTGGCAGTTGGCAGTTGGCAGTTGGCAGTGGTCATTAGTTATATCATGTCCGCCTAATCACTTACGATATGTCCGCAGGGAGTGAAACGAAGCAATCGCAATGTTTCTGCGATTGCTTTTCTACGGTCGCAATGACAAGTGTTTAACCGGACAATATATTATTGGTAATAACAGTCAACAGTCAACAGTCAACTGTTTAAGATTGTTGCGCGTACATTTCCCGGAGTACCAAAGCCGGGTCTACCCAGCGGCCGCCGTACTTCAATCCCCAGTGCAAGTGAGGCCCACTCGTGCGGCCGGTCATCCCAACTCTGGCAATTCTCGCACCCGCAGGCACTGTTTGACCTTGCCAAATTTGCACGGTACCTTCGCGATCGGTATAATAACGCCCGCCGTTAGCCGTTAGCACTCGGCCTCCGAGGTGACAGTAGATGTGTTCCCAATTTCCCGATCGCACCACCATACCAGTGCCGCACCGGCCATCTTCCCAAACTTCCACAATTTGGCCACCCCACCAATTGCGGATATAGCTGCCTTCCGGGGCCGCCATGTCCAAACCGTAATGAAAATCCCCGCCACGGGGGCCGAAGGGGGAAGTGTATGTTTCAAAGTTTTCGACTGGAAAAGAAGCTTCTTGCCACAAATTACCCGTCGCTACTCTGCTTGGTAAGCCTGACTGAGCTTTGACCACCTGCTGCTGCAAATAAGGGCTGATCAACACAATGCCGATCGAAAGTGCCAGCAGCAGCATCTGTCTGAGACGAAAAAAGCGTTTTGCCGTCAGCGGGCCTCTAGAGTCTTGCAGGATTTTTTTCACGGCTCAAAGTTAAATGTGTGTGCGAGTGTGCGTTGTCTGTTAGGCTCACATCTTGCACCCTTGTCAATAAAGCTTTCAGGGGCGGGCTTTCGGGCCCGTTCCACAAAAAAATCATTCTTTGTGGAACGGGCCCGAAAGCCCGTTTCTGAGGTGCAAGATGTAAGTTATGCCAATTCGCTGCAAGATTGGCTTTGAGCTCTACCCGCGATCGCGAATCAGTTTAATAACAACGTGTATCTTACTCCATCCAAAACCCGTGTCAAGGCTTCCGGGTAAATGCCCAGGGGTGATAAAAAAAAATTGGCCGAGGAATTCGTGCTGCGGTTGAATTCGATCGAGCTTTTGCTTGACACTATAGTTAAGTTCGGGGATTTTGGATGACATCCAAAATCTCAAATTCTTAACACACATCAAGCAATGCTTACTGAAATTTTTCCCTTTAGTTTTGCCATAGACGCAACTGCGATCGCCGGTGCGTCCTTGTGGTCTTTGGCCCTATACTGGGGCCTGTCGCCCCTAACAGAATGGGTAATCCTGCAACTCAACCGCTGGATGAATTTTGCCGAGAGATCCCTCTACACCTCGGAAGCCGAGTTTGAAAGAACCCGCCAAGCGAGAGAAGCTCAAAATGCGTTTTACGCTTCGCTGTTGAGCATTGTGCCCTTTTTGATTGCGGGCGGATTGTGCAATTGGGGCGTAGAATTTTCTCTGGGCACAGGTTGGGCGGTATCTATGGGTACGATCGCCTGTATTGGTGGCGGCGTGTACGAGCTCGGCCGCCGTGACGGTCAATCTTAGGCGATTTTAGATTTGGGATTTTGGATTTTGGATTGCTCAAGATATTCGGAGATTTACCAGCCTCTAGAATTGATCGTAATCTCAAATCCAAAACTCAAAATCTAAAATAAATATGAAATTTCCCGTCTATTATCACTCGCGCCTCAAACAAAATTAGCAATGTATTTCAACCGTAATTTGACTCAGGATGTTTACCTAAAAGCCGCAGTTGCCGTTCAGTAGCCGTAGCGATAATTTCGGGGTTAAACTGCCACGGCCAAGGCGAAAATTTCTGCGCGATGTTGCGGTGGGAATAATGCACTTGCAGTAAGTAGCGAGTTCCATCTGTTGTCGTATTTTTGCCGCCGGAGTGCCAAATTTCACTGCGGAAAAATAACACATCTCCTGCTTTGCACAAAACTGGTTCGGGCGAGTGTCCGTTCCAAGTTTCTTCCCCGCGATCGGGTTTTCGACCAGATTTGTGACTACCAGGAATAATGTAGGTAGGACAGAGGTCTTCTGCGATGTCGCTGAGATAGAAATGGGCTGTACAAATCCATACTGGTAGTTGAAAAGTGCGATCTGCAAACACGCTTTCGGGCACGGGTACAAACACCTGATCGACGTGGACGCGCCAACCATCATAACCGGGCCCGCTTTTCCACGCAGTCATGCCGATAATATGGCAATCGCTGCCCATTAATGCTTCGGCTAACTCAATTATACCCGGTCGATCGGCATAGGAGAGCCACAGGCGATCGCGATTAAAAACGCACTTAAAATGCTGGTTCAATTCACTCCAACTGCTACCATCGAGTCCGAAGGGTTGGAGGCGATCGAGTGCTTCCTTGGCTTGCGCCACTTCCGACGGACTGAGTACACCAGGAATCAGCGCAAAACCATCTTCATGAACTGCTTCTACCGCCCCTGCTGTGTCGAAAAGATCACAAGTCTTTTGCCGATAGCTGAAAACTTCGCTTAACGTGCTTGCGTTCATAATTCAAAAAGTAAAATTATTAACTGTTATTAAATTAACACTTATTCTGCTCGATACTTGCATACTATGAAACTAGCCACCTGGTTTCTTGGTACATCAAGGCTTACACAAAATTTAATTATCTAGACACGCACTGCTCACATTACGTCTGATTTGGGAATAAATAAAATGAAATACCAACCAGAACCAATATCATTAAATCAAGCCCGCACCGCCTTCCAAAAAATCTGGGGATACGACGACTTTCGACCACCCCAAGGAGAAATCGTCGGTAGTTTATTAGCCGGAAAAGATACAATTATAATTATGCCAACAGGTGGCGGCAAATCAATCTGCTTTCAACTGCCAGCTTTGTTACAAACAGGCTTAACGTTGGTAGTTTCGCCGTTAGTCGCACTGATGGAAAATCAAGTACAAGAATTGCGTGATCGCAATCTTCCTGCTTCCCTCCTCCACAGTCAATTGCCAACAGCGCAGCGCCGACAAACTATGCAGTCGCTGCAACAAAACAAATTAAGATTGCTGTACCTGTCTCCCGAAACATTACTCAGCAAACCTGTTTGGGAAATTATCAGTCAGCCACACATCCAAATTAACGGTTTAATATTAGATGAAGCTCACTGTTTAGTACAATGGGGTGATACTTTTCGACCCGCTTACCGCCGCTTGGGAACAGTGCGGCCGGCTTTGTTGAAAGCTAAACCAGCAAACAGTAAAATTGCGATCGCAGCTTTCACCGCTACCGCCAACCCGGAAGCACAGCAGACAATCAAAAATGTCTTGCAACTGCAAAAACCAGAAGCCTTTCTCCTAAGTCCCTACCGTTCTAATCTGCACCTGCAAGTGCAGACAGTCTGGACGCCGAGAGGACGCAAGCAGCAGTTATTGAATTTTATCAAAGCTCGACCAAAACAAGCAGGTTTAGTCTATGTCCGCACCAGAAAAGATAGCGAGAACTTGGCGGATTTGTTGGAAACAGCAGGTTATGAAACAGCAGCATATCATGCAGGTTTGAGTCCAGAATCACGACGGAAAATAGAAACAGCTTGGCTGAACAATGAACTTAAATTCGTGACTTGTACCTCAGCATTCGGGATGGGAATTAACAAGCCCGATGTCCGGTGGGTTGTTCACTTTCAAGCACCTTTGCTATTATCGGAATACATTCAGGAAATTGGTAGAGGCGGACGGGACGGCAAATCGGCGATCGCCCTGACATTGATTAGCGAACCGACGGGTTTGCTTTATCCCGAAGATAAACAAAGAAAGGAATTTTTTCAAGATAAATTGCGATCGCAATACCGAGAAGCTCAGCAATTAGCCAAAAAATTACCAGTTAAAGGTGATATAGAAGCAGTTTCCCGCGAATTTCCCGAAAGCGCGATCGCCCTTTCAATCTTGCACAGCAGCGGACAATTAACATGGCGAGATCCTTTTAATTATGCGATCGACAAATCCGCACAGCAAAAAGGCGAAAAACAAAACTTTACCGCAGCGGAAGAAATGGCAAAATATCTCAAACATCGCGAGTGTAGGTGGCAATTTTTGCTGCAAGCTTTTGGGTTTGCCAAGGAAGCTACATCAATGCGCTGTGGCCATTGCGACAATTGTCGATAGAAAAGACGATTATACTCAAAGGACTTAACCACTCCGACCAAAGAAACCGGGTTTTTTACCGAGTCTGCGGGCAGAAACGAAGTATTGCTGTGAAAAAACCCGGTTTCTCGCTACCCGTGCGATCGCGAACTAACTCACAGATGTTATGATTAAGATATTTGCTTTACACACTTGGCAAAAAATAGTAAAAAGTAAATGATAGAAACAGACACTGCGGCACAGATTTACACAGTAGAAAATACAGAGGAATTCGATCGCAGTAATGTCAATCAGCGATTAGATATTTGGCTGTCAAACCAGATACCGGACTTATCCCGATCGCGAATCCAAAGCCTCATATCACAAGGCAACGTCAAAGTCAACGACGAAACCTGTACATCGAAAAAAATATCAGTAAAAACGGGCGATCGCATCCACCTCACACTACCAGAAGCCCAGCCCACAAAGTTGCAGCCCGAAGCAATTCCCCTCGACATCCTCTACGAAGACGACAGCCTAATTATCATCAACAAACCAGCCGGATTAGTCGTCCACCCAGCCGCTGGACACCAAGACGGTACATTAGTCAACGCCCTCTTAGCCCACTGTCCCCTAGCAGAAATAGGCGGAGTTCAGCGGCCGGGAATCGTGCACAGATTAGATAAAGATACAACAGGTGCGATCGCGATCGCCAAAACCGACATTGCCCACCAACACCTGCAAGCCCAACTCAAAAGCAAAACCGCCCGCCGCGAATATTTAGGCATAGTTTACGGTGCTCCCAACACCGAAACAGGCACAATAGACTTACCCATCGGGCGGCATCCCACAGACCGCAAAAAAATGGCGGTAGTACCAGTAGAAAAAGGGGGTCGCCCCGCAGTTACTCACTGGACAATCAAAGAAAGAATCGGCAACTATTGCTTAATGCACTATCAATTAGAAACCGGCCGCACCCATCAAATTCGCGTGCATACAGCGGAGATAAAACATCCCATTGTCGGCGACCCGATGTACAGTTCCAACCGTTCGATCGGCGTCAATTTAACCGGACAAGCCCTCCACGCATGGCGGCTGACATTGCAGCATCCCGTAACAGGAGAATTAATAGAGGCGATCGCACCTTTGCCCGATCAATTCCACACCTTGTTAAAAATATTGCGGTTGCGGGCTAATATTTGATAATTGGTATAACATTCGCCAAAGCTGTTATGACAAGTCCCATCAGGCGTTGAGAATTTTATCTACCTTGATTGCTTTGTTCAACATTCCGTCCAGCATATTGTTTGTACCTTAATTTTTTTTATAGCACAAGTATCACTTAGATGCTAGTGCAAGTCTGGGATGGTACTGCTGTGTGCAAATTTGTTGATCTCCAACATATTACTGTAGCTCTTGCTCTCATTTCTCCCCATCTTATCTACTTTTATAGGTGCGATCGAGTTCTTGCAATCCTGACACCAGATTGCCCAGTTCCATAACGTAAGCACCCCTAATCTTCTTTTTGTTGCTAAAACTCACTTTGGCATCGCTAAATACAACTACTGGAGTGACCTTGGTTAACTTCTTAGCTTTTTTGATAGCCGTAACTTCTTTGGCAATCTGTGCCAGAAAATCTTTCTCAAAATCTCTCAATTTCCCGTAAGATAGACGCTTGAGCACATCCCCATCCAACAGAACTACGGTTGAGTGAGACTTCACATCAAGGATAAAATTGACTCCTTTAGGCGATCGCAGCCACACATCGATATCGCCTACTTGCGGCAATCTTAAATTGTACTCAGCTATCCATCCAGATTGGATTAGGGACTCCAAAACTTGCTGAATCTTTTCTTCACCACAGGCCCCTTGGTCAAATCTCTGAGACGACTTCCAAAACGTTTTCCCGTCCTCAATCAACGGAAGGGCGATTAATGCCCCTATCAAAAGAGCTGCGACCAAAAATAAAGGAGCAAAAGGTGCTACCGCGTATACCAGCAGTGGCAACAACACCAGCCCTGTCGCGGCACCGTACCTGTATAAGGCTTTGGTACGAAGCTGTTTAGCATGGCGACGCAATGATTTTCCAGCACCTTCGTTATATTGCGGCTGCATAAATGCACCTATGCACTTATAGTTGACAATGGGAAAAGGTCAAATTATTTTTCTTCCTTCTTCCTTCTTCCTTCTTCCTTCTTCTTCCTTCTTCCTGACATCTGTTACATCCGTTACATCCGTTACAGAATCCGTTGCCGAACTTCCTTCTTCTTTCTTCCTTCTTCCTAATGACAAAAAATTATGAGTCCCGAGTTTTGGATTCCAAGTTTATCAAAAAACTCAAACCTCAAAACTCAAGACTCAAAACTCTCTCAGCCTAAAAGCCGATCGATTCAGTCGCTCGCCCGACACAAATAATTGCATCAGGGCAGCATCAATTACCGGCGACGGGGAACCATCGTCTCGATATTGATATTAGCCAGAGGCACGCGCTGCGGCGGAGTAGCAGGCATGGGCATATTGCGCGCCATACCCAAATAGTTCGACGGATCGCCAGCCTTCGGTTGCTTCTCTTGAGGAACAAAACGGCGCACGCCAGTCTGCCAGATGATTTGCGGGAAGCCAAGCTGCGAACGGTGGTATTCGCTGTAGCGGGGCGTCTTCAAGTTGAAAGGAGTGTCCCCTCCAACTCGCTGAGGCAAAATTCGGCGCTGCTGGTAAGGTACGGTATCGTAGCCGAACTTTTCCAGGTACTCTTCGCTATTGACCAACTCGTCAATAAAGCCTTGAGGCCCCTTATTGGCTACCACGATCGACCAAGCAATCTTTTCGCGCTCGCTGTACACATCCCGGCCCAAAACGCGCTGCACGCACATTTCCACAAACCGGTAATTGCTGTTAGTTTGATAATTCCGCTCTAGGAAAGGAGCAGAAGTCGCCAAACCGCGAATAAAGTCCCGCACAGTAATTTGGCCGAACTTGAGTTGCGACTCCAAAGACTTTTGGCGGTTGCTCTTGAGGATTTGGTGTTCGCTGTAAATCTGGCGATATCCAGCCCAAATCAAATTTTCCATGTCTCCAGACGAGAGCACATTTTCAGTTGTGAAAATTCTGGGCTTCTCGTCGCTCCCCACTTCAAAACCAGCAACGCGCTGGTTTTGGCTCTTGGGGGCGTAGCTTAACAAAGGTAGCGCCACGTTAAAATCTCCGTTATCTCAAATTTTAGAAATAGTTGACACCGTGAGCTGCCAGCAAAACGGATACAACTAACCAACATACAGATTAGGGGATTCCCGCAATCTAAATCTGATTTTCCTGAATTTTTGCAACAATCTGTAACATTTGTTGACTGTTGTCAGTTGACTGTTGTCAGTGGGCAGTGGGCAGTGGGCAGTGGGCAGTGGGCAGTCAACACTCAACAATCAACACTCAACAGTCAGCAGTCAACAGTCAACAGTCAACATCCAACAGCCAAATTACCAACCCAGAGCCGAATAAAACTCGCTGGCGGCCACTTGATCTGCGGCTGCTTCTGATGTTGCATCCGAGTCTGGTTGCACCCGAATTTCGGTACAAAAAGTCGAAGTGCTGAAACCGCCAAAGCGCTTTACGGTACTCGTCCGCATCCGCACGTTTGGATTAGCAAACCAGAAACGCTCGATCGAACTCATCGTCTCGTATTCGGTAATCAGCAGCAGCCCATCCTCATCATCCATCTCAAAACGGCCAGCCACCGGCACAATTTCCGCATAGCCGCGTTCGCGCAACATCAAGCCCTGCCGGGGATTTTCAGGATCGGGGACGATCGCGAACACCGTAGACCCTTTATGATTCTCATCATCCTTATCCCACGCCATCGAGCCGTGCCAAGTCACAAAAGCCCCCCCAGCAGCCCGGCTCGGATCGACTTCGTGCATCTTGCAAATATCGGCGACTCGCGCGTCATCCGCACCCAGCGCCGTTACCTGAATATTTGAATCCCCAATCTCCGCCTGGCGGAAAGCGAGGTGGTGAGTGCTGCGCTGAGAACGCCACTCCCCAGCACTGCTTTGAAAAAACTCCATTGCATCCATACGAACTAGCTCCTTTGGCTTAGGCTTCCCTGTCTTTACGCCTTTTTATGATAAGGCTCCCCCCACTTAGATGTACTTTTGCTACACAAATTAGTCTCAAAATGTCTACTTTGGACATATTGTCAAGCGAATGTTATGATAGTTTACAATGTAGGAGACACAACAAATCCTGCGAAACGTCATTTCGATCAATTTCGCATCAATCTCAGCAAACTGGAGGAGCGATTTATGGATATGCCTACAACCAGCCTCAGCATGGAACAGCAGTTCAAACTTCAAGTGCTGCGCGAAGAAGTCAAAAGGTTAAGCCAAGACCAAGCTCAGGAATACTTGCTCGAAGTTATGCGGCAAAACATGGTAAAAGAAAACCTGTTCAAGCATTGGATGAAGAATATGTGAACTCTTCGAGCATTTCTTCACAAAAATCAGTGGCTTCTCTCTGCAAAAAGTACGATCGACCTATTAAACATAAAAACCAGAATCCCGCTTTCTCCAAGAAAGCGGGATTCTAAATTCAGAAAAGTTTTACGCAGTTTTTTTGTTGCTACCAAACTCAGCAAATTAAATGTTTTTAGTCTCCTAGAGAGGGACTTCGTTTTTGTAGCGACAGGTTTCAACCTGTCGGGGACTCAACCAAAACGGCCGCTCACATAATCTAAAGTAGACTCTTCCTTCGGACTTTGGAAAATTACCTCAGTCTTGTCACACTCCACAAGATAGCCAAACCGCTTCCCATCGTCAGAAAGTTTAGCATTGAAAAAAGCAGTCAGGTCAGAAACCCGAGAAGCCTGCTGCATATTGTGAGTAACGATCACAATCGTATACTTCTCCTTGAGTTCCCGCATCAACTCCTCAATCTTAATCGTAGAAATCGGGTCAAGAGAAGCGCAAGGTTCATCCATTAACACAACATCAGGATTAATCGCGATCGCCCTAGCAATACACAAACGCTGCTGCTGGCCACCCGAAAGAGAAAAACCGCTTTGCTTCAACTTATCCTTCACCTCATCCCACAAATAAGCTTGGCTGAGCGATTTTTCCACCAGCTCATCCATATCCCCCTTATAATTGTTCACCCTCGCACCGTAAGCAATATTGTCATAAATCGACTTCGGGAAAGGATTCGGCTTTTGAAACACCATCCCAATCTTGCGGCGCACCGCCACAGCATCAATATCAGGATCGTAAAGATTTTGGCCGTGGTAATCAATCCTACCCTCTAAACGAAAACCGCTAACTAAATCATTGAGGCGGTTAAAACATCGCAGAATTGTACTTTTACCGCAGCCAGACGGCCCAATCAAGGCAGTAATGCGATTTTTAGGAATCTCCATTGAAACATTTTTAACCGCGTGAAAAGCGCCGTAAAAAATATTGATATTTTCTGTCCGTAAAACTGTTTCCGTTTGCTTGTCTAAATCCATCATCATACAGGTAACAATCCTCTCAAATTTTACTCAAGACCTGGGTTACATTCGGCCTTCACCATAAGTGCATGAATGCCTTTTTAAAACTCACCCTTTAATACACTTTTTTGTGAGTAGCCCAGCGAGAAAGAATACTCGTCAATAAAACCATAAACACCAAAATCAAAGATGCAGCCCAAGCCAATTCTTTCTGTGCCTTAAAAGGAACCGTTGCAAAGTTGTACACCAAAACCGAAAGACTCGGAGTTGGCTTATCAAATCCTGCAGGCCAGAAAGGCGAATTGAGCGCCGTGAAAATCAAAGGAGCAGTTTCTCCAGCAGCACGAGCAATTGCCAAAGTCACACCGGTTAAAATAGCCGGAATTGCCGCAGGCAAAACTACCTGCAACACCGTTTGATAATTAGAAGCACCCACACCAACCGACGCCCATCTAATATCTTGCGGGACGATTTGTAGAGCTTCGTCAGTAGTCCGCACAATTGTCGGCAACATCAGCACAGCCAGCGCCGCGCCCCCTGCAATTGCCGAAAAACCTCCCATATTTACCACGAACAAACCGTAGGCAAATACCCCGGCAATAATCGAAGGAACGCCGCTGAGGACATTAGTAGCAAAGCGTACCCAGCGAGCTACTTGGCCACTGCTGAACTCCGACAAATAAACGGCGGCCAATACACCAAAAGGAACAGCAATTAAAGAAGCAATTCCCACCGTCATCAATGTACCGAGAATTGCATTAGCAATACCGCCTCCCGATAGTCCGGGCGGCGGTGGCAGCTTGGTAAACAAGTCTAAATTCAGGCGATTAAAACCTTGTACGGTGACGTAGGAAAGCACTGCAAACAAAGGCAGCAGAGTGATTACCAGACTAGCTCCAGCCAGTAGAGTCATCCCCAGACTAAACAGCGCTTGCGGGCTGTTTTTAACCTTCTTCAAACTACCTGTTTTCGATACCAAAGGATTCTCATCGGAGACGCTATTTGACATAAACTAAAACTATGTAGGAAATTGCGGCAAACTTCTAGTTGTACTTCGCTCTTACTTGAGAAACAATCCACTCTGCCAAAATATTAACAATCAGTGTCATAATAAACAGAATTAGCCCAGTGTACATCAGAGCTGCTACTTGCAACCCTGAGGCTTCCGCAAACTGATTTGCCATCAGAGAAGCAATAGTATTTGCCGGAGCTAACACAGAAAGACTTAACTGATTGGAATTGCCAATTAACAGAGTTGCAGCCATTGTTTCTCCCATCGCGCGACCGAGCCCGAGCATAATTCCGCCGACAATGCCGGAAAAAGCCGCCGGTACGAGCACTCTAAAAATTGTTGTCCAGCGAGTAGCTCCTAAACCTAAAGATGCTTGCCGCAATTCGGGCGGGAGACTTGCCAAAGAGTCGCGGGATATAGCAGTAATAATGGGCAAAGTCATGATTCCCAAAATTACTCCGGCTGGTAACATTCCCGGCCCAACTGGCGAGGTGCTAAAAATCGGCAGCCATCCGAAAGTGCCGTTGAGAAACTTGCCGAGAGTGGTAATCATGGGAATCAATACAGCAATTCCCCACAAACCGTAGACTACGCTGGGAATGGCGGCTAAAAGTTCTACTAAAAAAACCAAAGCTGTACGCACTGGTAGCGGCAGAAAGTCCTCGCTCAAGAAAATGGCAGTCCCTACTCCTAATGGTACTGCAATTAGGAGCGCGATCGCCGAACTGACGATCGTCCCGTAAATCATCGGCAGCGCGCCGTACTCTTCTTTAACCGGATTCCAGCTACTGCCAAACAGAAAGCCCAAACCGTACTGTTGAATCGCAGGTAAAGCCCGATAAGCAACGGTGAGTGCGATTACCAGCAAAATTACACCAACTCCTATGCCCAAAATCCGAGTCAGCCAGATAAAGCCTTGGTCTAAGGATTTTTCTGCCCCAGAGCGCGATCGGCTCTCTGATTGAGCGCTGTGATTATCTGAAATCATAGAAAAAAAAACCAAATATATAGTAGTGGAAAATAGCCTGTTTCGGAAAAAGCTTGAAGGAAGCAGAAAGAAAGACCATAAATAAAATCAAAGAGAGGCGGGTTTATTAATCCCCTGAGTTTTCAACAAAAATTTCTGGTAAAACCCGCCTCTACAGAAAAATCTCTCTTTTTTTCTTCAGTCTTCCTTCTTCCGTCTTCAGTCTTCCTTCTTCCTTTTTCTCTGTTCCTTCTTCCCTCTTCTTTCTTCCTTCAATTACTATTTGGCAACCTCAATCTTGTAGTCTGGGCTGATGCCGTCAGCGGCCGCGGCTACTTTTTCTTTAACGCTTTGGGGCAGAGGAACGTAGCCCAATTCGGAACTAACTTTTTGACCTTCATTCAAGCCGTATTCAACCATTGCCTCGATGGCTTTAGCTTTGTTGGGGTCAGTAACTGTTTTGGGGACGAGCATCCAAGTGTAGGTGACAATTGGGTAGGATTGAGCGCCTTCGGGGTCTTCGATAAATGCTCGCAGGTTTTCCGGCAGGGGCGCAGTCGCTAAAGCTTGAGAAGCTGATTCATCGGTAGGTACTACAAATGTGCCTGCTTTGTTTTGCAAAGATGCAAATTTGACATTGTTGTTTTTGGCGTAGCCGTATTCTAGGTAGCCGATGCTGCCTGCAGTTTGCTGAATTTGGGCTGTGACGCCTTCGTTGCCTTTTGCGCCTACGCCTACGGGCCACTGTACGGTTTTGCCGTCGCCTACTGCACTTTTCCAGTCGGGGCTGATGGCACTCAGGTGTTTGGTGAAGACGGCGGTGGTACCGCTACCGTCGGAACGGTGGACAATGGTGATGGCTTGGTCTGGCAATTTAGCCGTCGGGTTGGCGGCTGCAATTTTGGGATCGTTCCACTTGGTAATTTTACCGGCGAAGATATCTGCGTAAACATCCCGTGGCAGTTTTAGTGGTTCGGTTAAGTCTGGCAGGTTGTAGCCGATGACGATGCTGCCGGCTGTCATGGGCAGCAAGATCACGCCTTTGTCTGCTGGAACTTTGGCGATTTCGTCGTCTTTCATGGCGGTGTCGCTGGCCCCAAAGTCTACTGTGCCTTTGGTAAATTGTTCGACTCCGGCGCCGCTGCCTACTGATTGATAGTTAATTTGTACTTTGGGGTTGATTTTGTTGAAGTCTTGAAACCAACGCTGGTACAGGGGAGCGGGGAATGAGGCGCCGGCTGCGGTGATGGCTACGTCTGAAGCTAGGGCGAGTTTGGTGTTTGCTGCTGTGCCGGTGGCTGCAACGGGGGAAGCGCCGGGGGATGCTGCAGTGTCGCCGGGAGTGGGGGTGCTGCCTGTGGTTGTGCTGCCGCCGCCACAAGCTGCTAAACTGAGGGCGATCGCCATTGCGGAAATTGCTGTAGTCAGACGGTTTGGATTAATCAAGTTGAGACGAAAAAGCATAGGTATAAAAAATCTGCGATCGTTATATGGGTGTCCCGCATCAGCATAGCGCGCAAAAGTAAAGGTTAGGTTAAGAATCTTTACACTTAATCGCAATTTAATATTAATTAATATTATTAATGTTATTTATGAGCTTGACAATTGTGAATTTATAAGATAATGGCATAGAAATAGCTACGGAAACAAGCAGTCGATCGCCCTCGGGCGAAAAATTCCCCATTAAATTATCACAAGATCCAGGCTTGAGAACCAGAAAACCATACAATGGTGGTTTTTTTGACAGTAGTGCTAGTATTAAGAATTTAAAAGCTGCGGGCATTGAAGCTTGCCTCGGACAAATGCCTTCTGCCTTATACCTCCTGACGAATGCCGTTTGATGATAATGCCTGCTCCTATTGAATTAATCTGGGCTGTTATTGGTTTGCTCCTGACGATAGGAGGCACTTTTTTGCCTGCATCTGTCACAATTCCTATTGGTTTGTGGGACGATCGAGGACTTCAGGCGTACTCTTTAGGTGTTACCTATCAAATTGGAGCCGTTTTGCTAGTAGGCTGCATGGGGGGGAAAAATGCTGCGGCTCTCTCGCAAATTGCTTATTTGGCATTAGGATTAACTTTGTGGCCAGTTTTTTCTCAAGGCGGCGGCATCGGCTATCTCAAAGAAGCGAGTTTTGGGTATTTGCTGGGTTTTGTGCCTGGTGCTTGGGTGTGCGGCTGGGTGGCTTTTAAGGTGGCTTCGCGGCTGGAATCTATGGCTTTTAGCTGTTTGTGCGGTTTGTTCACTGTTCACGCGATCGGCTTAATTTATCTAATTTTTACTTACTTGCTGCCTCCAGCAAAAAAAACACCTTTATTCGATGAGATTCTTAAATATTCGGTTTACCCTCTGCCGGGGCAATTGGCGGTAGTTTGTGCGATCGCAGTGCTGTCATTTACTTTGCGTCGCTTGATGTTTTATTAATTGCGAAGAAAGAAGGAAGTTCGGCAACGAGCAATGTACGGGATGTAACGGATGTAAGGAAGAAGGAAGACGGAAGAAGAAAGAAGGAAGGAGGAAGAAGGAAGAAGGAAGGAGGAAGAGGTAACTGGTAATTGTGCAAAATAAGGTTATACTATACATTGCGAAACGGGAAAATAATCTCGCTGCGGCTGGGATTGCTTTGCTGCACTGCATTCTGCTCGCAATGACAAGTGAGATTGGAGTAAATTCTCTCATGCCCGATGCCCCATTTTCTATTGTTTAATTCATGCGTTTTAAAAGAAATCCCTTGTTCTGGGTGGCTGCTGTTATCAGTTTAGTTTTAGACCACCTGACTAAGTTTTGGGTGGTGCAAAATTTTGACTTGACGGTTCCTCCGCAGACGCAGGCGCTGTTACCTGGGGTGTTCCACTTCACTTATGTTGTTAATACCGGTGCGGCTTTTAGTCTGTTCAGCAATGGCGGGGCGATTTGGTTGCGGTGGCTGTCTTTGGGCGTTAGTGTGGGATTGATTGTGCTGGCTTGGTTCGGGCCACGAATTAACCGCTGGGAACAAGCTGGCTACGGTTTGATTTTGGGGGGAGCACTGGGAAACGGGATCGATCGATTTGTTTCGGGCCACGTTGTAGATTTTATCGATTTTCGGATCATTCGGTTCCCGGTATTTAATCTAGCCGATGTGTTTATTAATGCTGGGATTATCTGTTTGCTGATTGCAACTTTTCACAGTGCACCGCCTACTCCGAGAACTCAGGACGATCGCAATTCTATTTCAGAGTAAATTTGAAGAAACAAGAAGGAAGTTCGCCAACTGATTCGCTTTCTTCGGATGTAACGGATGTAACAGCTAACTAACTGTAGGGTGCGTCAGGGGAGAGCTCCTTAGTTTGTGGTCGCCACATTCAACCCTGGCGCACCCTACAATGACTTTGGAAATGGCTTAAAATGAGATAAGAACAGACCTATTGTTAAAACTAAATTTGCCCGTGAACCCTAATCCATTTGCTCAAGAACGCTTATTATTTGCCCCAGCAACCCCCGATCCTGATGCTATCCCGACTATTTTTGCTTTTCCCAACGAGTACACGGTGGGTATTACCAGTCTCGGCTATCAGATAGTGTGGGCAACTTTGGCTGTGCGATCGGATATTGAAGTGGGTCGTTTATTTACTGATATCCGCGAACAGCTTCCCCGACATCCAGAATTACTGGGATTTTCGCTTTCTTGGGAACTAGACTATGTAAATATTCTAAATTTATTGGAATCTCTAGAAATTCCGATTTGGGCGTCAAAACGAACTGATAATCATCCGATCGTCTTCGGCGGTGGCCCGGTTTTTACTGCTAATCCCGAACCTTTTGCAGATTTTTTTGATGTGATTTTGCTGGGAGATGGCGAACATCTCATAGACAATTTTATTGATGCTTATAAAGAAGTCCGTACCGCCGACCGACAAACTAAATTGCGGCATTTAGCCCAAGTTCCGGGAGTTTACGTCCCCAGTTTGTACGAAGTAACTTATCTGGATGCCGCTGAGGGTATTAAATCGATTCAGCCAGTCGATTCGGGAATTCCCACTATGGTTGAAAAACAGACTTATCGCGGCAATACTTTATCTGCTTCCACTGTGGTGACAGAAAAAGCGGCTTGGGAAAATATTTACATGGTGGAAGTGGTTCGGAGTTGTCCAGAAATGTGTCGTTTTTGTTTGGCAAGTTATCTGACTTTGCCGTTTAGAACTGCGAGTTTGGAGGGTTCGCTAATTCCGGCGATCGATCGCGGTTTAGCTGTGACTAATCGTTTGGGTTTGTTGGGTGCTTCGGTCACTCAGCACCCGGAATTTGAAGCGTTGCTGGATCATTTGAATCATCCGAAATACGACGGCGTGCGGCTGAGTCTTTCTTCGGTACGGACGAATACGGTGACAGTTAAATTGGCAGAAATTTTGACAAACAGAGACAGCAAATCTGTGACAATTGCGGTGGAAAGCGGGAGCGATCGCATCCGCAAAATCGTTAACAAAAAACTCACCAATGACGAAATTATCCAAGCTGCTATCAATGCTAAGGCGGGCGGCTTAAAGGGAATTAAACTTTACGGGATGGCGGGAATTCCCGGCGAAGAGATGGAGGATTTAGAGGAAACGGTGACAATGATGCGGGGGATTAGAAAAGCTGTTCCCGGTTTGCGGTTGACTCTGGGATGCAGCACTTTTGTCCCGAAATCTCACACTCCTTTTCAGTGGTTTGGAGTGAATAAAGATGCGGAGAAGAGGCTGAAGTTTTTAGATAAAGAATTGCGGAAGCTGGGTTTAGAATTTAGACCGGAAAGCTATAACTGGTCGGTGATTCAGGGTTTGTTGTCAAAGGGCGATCGGCGGTTGTCTCGGCTGTTGGAATTAGTGCGGCATTACGGCGATACTTTGGGCAGTTATCGACGGGCTTTTAAGGAGTTGCGGGGACAGTTGCCGGAGATGGATTTTTATGTTTTTCAAGAGTGGGAATTGGATCAGGTTTTGCCTTGGAGTCATTTAAAAGGGCCGCTACCGGAGGCGACTTTGAAGAAGCATTTGGCTGAGGCTAGGAGTTATTTCGCAAAATTGCCCGTAGGCTAAAAAAGGGAGCGCATCTGTTTAACAGATTATATGAGTGAAGATAATGCCTAAAAGTTTACCTTACCATCCCTTTCTAATAGAATCTCTCAAAAAGCCAATAGATTCTGCTATGTATCTAGAGGCTTTTTTTGAAGAAGAAAACCCGGAGACCGAACTGCTACAAATGGTACTTAGCAATGTAGCAGAAGCTCTTGGCAAACAGCAGATGTCTCCCGAACAATATGAATTGCACTTAAAAAAACTGGATGAATTGCTGTCGCAGCAAGGAAGTGATGCGATTTATAATCTGGGAACTTGGCTGAAGGCTTTGGGATTGAAACTAACTGTTGCTGTTTGTACTGATACAGAGGATAATACTGCAAATGCTGAAACACGATCGCACTTAACTGTCTAGCTCAACGATACAATGCCCAATTTTAAATATTCGTCGCTGATTAATGCCACCGTTGAAGCAGTCTGGAACTTTCACGAAAGGCCGGATATTCTGCAACTTTTGACTCCGCCTTGGCAACCGGTGAAAATCATTCGCCGCGAAGGGGGACTCGATGTGGGTGCTGTATCAGAATTTCGCCTGTTATTGGGGCCGATTCCTGTAAAATGGGTGGCAACTCACACTGAGTGCGAACAATATCGCTTGTTTGTTGATGAACAAACCGAGGGGCCGATGGCACGTTGGGTTCACCGACACGAGTTTACCTCAGAAAATGGCAAGACTAGATTGACAGATGCGATCGTATTTTCGATACCGGGTGGCCCGATTGTCGATTTGTTGTTAGGTTGGTGGGTGGAAATGCGGTTAACAGATATGTTTCGCTACCGCCACGAAGTCACAAAAAGAGAGTGCGAGAAAGATGCAAACAACGGCTGAATATTACTGTGCTTTCTGCGGCGAACCGAATACAACTTTTGTTGATACCAGCGGTGGTATGGAGCAATCTTATATCGAAGATTGTGAGGTTTGCTGTCGCCCGAATGTTCTGTATGTCAGAATAGATGAAGATACTCTCGATATTGAAATAGATACTGACTATCAAGAATAAGTGACTATAAAAATGTCGGAATTGCCTTTGATGCTGACTTGGTAGAATTCATAAATCTTGAAGTGGCTGCTTCTACGAAAGCCCGAAAAATTCGAGAGTTTACCGAGCAGTTTGGCGACATTTCCGGATGCCATTGAATTGCTATCATCCAAGGGTGATAGCAGTGCTCCATTGCTTCTACCAAAGTGTCAGGTGCATCGGCTACAATTCGCCAATCGGATGTTACCTTTTTCACTGCTTGATGATGCCAGGAAACAACTGTTGTTGAAGTTTTTCCCATAATTTTTGCTAGCCGACTGTTTGGCTCAATTTCAATGGTATGCTCGATCGCACGCGGGGGAATTCCCGATCCGTGATTAATCTCGTCTCCGTAAGCATCCGGTACGTGAATCACCAAACTGCCACCGCTGGCTACGTTCAGGATTTGCATTCCCCGGCAAATCCCCAACACAGGTATGTCAGCCTTCAAAGCTAGCTTTGCTAAGTTTAATTCAAAATTGTCGCGTTCTGCATTAACCGAGTAAACTGTGCGATCGACATAACCGCCATAAAGTTCTGGGTTGATATCTCCGCCCCCGGAAAAAATCAAACCATCTACTGCATCAAAAATACTACTGGGGTCTAATTGATTGGGCGGCAGCAAAATCGGAATTCCACCAGCCGCCTGAACTGCATCAATATAAGTTCCATTTAAGCGATACTCGCCTGCTGAACAGCGGTTGTATGTTGTGATGCCAACAATCGGATTTTTTTTCATTTGCTAGAGACTGGGAGATAATTATTTAGATTAATACTCTGATTTGGCACTATTTGTAATCAGTGTTTCATGGGCGGGCTAGAAGCCCACCCCACAATAAAACTTACTTACTTATTGTGGAACAGGCATCTTGCCTGTTTCTTATATGATTACTTGTGATTGATTCCTAGATTAAAGTGAGCATTCCCTGAACTGCTGTCTAATTTGTAACAGTTTCAGTATTAGTTTCCGGCAGCGGTTTGCGCGTGCACAGATAAGCCAGCGGCCCGAACAGCGGCACTAATGTCACTGCCCAAAATGCTGCGCCATTCTGCATTCCTCGGCGCGCCATGTCGTCTGCCAATAAGGCAGGAAATAGCAGGCAAAGCATACAAAAATCTAAACTCATTAGGTGGATAAAACGGCTGGTTGGCCACTGTCCAATAAAATCAGACCAATCGCCTCTTGTCAAGCCAAAAGAAACTAAAGCAGCAGCGCCCAATGTTAGGAAAATAGCAGTAAAACGGGAGTCTAATATCTTTAAAAAGATATTTTTATGACCGGGAAATTCAGGATTCGGTTCGCGCAGGGCTAAATAAATAAGGCAGCAAGGCAACCGCGCCGACGCCAAAGGATAAAGTGGCAAATAGCCATGCAGGTATTTTCTGCCCCCTGCCGTCAGCAAATAAGACGCAACTGTAGATGAGCGGCCAGACTCCCATGATGTAGAACAACGCTACAATTAAAGGGTTGATGTCTGCTATTTTGCCTGTGGAAAGATTGGTAATTAGTGTCATGGTTTCTGGGCTGTCGGGTGGTGCAAATACAAAGGCGTAGGTGATAAATGCAATCCAAATCAGCCAAAATCAAATTTTTCTGAACATAGTTAGTTTTTCTTACTTCTGATATTACTATAGCAAGCTTAAATGGTTTTTGAATAAGACTTTTTTTATTTACCGCAGAGGACGCAGAGGACGCAGAGGAAGAGAGGAGAATATCTGAATGTATTGCTATTTGGTATCGCCTGTTTTTGGCAGATTGCTAAAATTTTGCATAAACTGGCGATCGATCCAATCTTTCCAGTACCACAGCAGCGCCGATTCCCACATGAAAGCTCCGCGAGATGCGATCGCTCTTTTATTTCCAGTACCAATTAACCCTAAGTATTGTTCCTGCGGTGCAAAGGGTTTCAGCGGTTTTTCCAATAAAAACTGCTGCAAGTTTTCAAACAGCGGTTTGCCCTGACGCACGGCAAACACCCCTGCTTTGGGACGGGGATAATTAACCATCGCAGCGATATCGCCAGCCCCAAACACGTTGGGGTGAGAGACTGATTGCAGGCAATCGTTGACTTGCATAAAGCCGTTTGAGTCGGCTGCTAAACCAGATTCTCTTATCCAATTGGCTGCCGATGCTTGTGTTACCCAAAAAATGCGCTCGCACTCTAATTCTAAACCTGATTTACAGGAAATTTGGTAATCGGTAGGGAATTGAGGATTGGTTTCTCTCTCAATCTTTTTTACAGCACAGACTTTTTCATGCAAATGCACTTTAACGCCACGATTAATCATAATTTCTTTAAGGCGGCGGCGCACCCGCTGATTGTGTCCCTGCATCAATTCAGCACCGCTGTGAAACAAATGAATTTCTAATTCTTCTTCTTTCTTCCCCCTTCTCTTTTCTCTCTTACGTCTTTCGCTGTACCTTAATATCCATCCGTTAAATCCCGTACACTGCTCGTTGCCGAACCCCTCTTCCTTCCCCAATCGATATTGCATATTTAATGCTAATTCTACGCCGCCTGCACCGCCGCCTACAATGGCTATCCGCAGCGGTTTGTGGGGATGGTTTAGCCTTTCGGAAATTAACTGATTCCAGCTAGCTAAAAACTGCGGTACGGGTTTAGCTGCAATTGCATATTCAGCTGCACCCGGTACAGATAAAGTCGCAGGAGTGCTGCCGATATCCACAGAAAGCAAATCAAAATTAACCGGAGGGCGAGTTTGACAAATAACTAAATTTTTGTTAATGTCGATCGCGATCGCCCGATCGATTAATATTTGACACCCGGCAAATTCAGCGAGCGATCGCAAATCGATGTGACATTCATCATAATCGTAAAACCCGGCAACGTGTCCCGGCAGCATCCCCGAATAAGGCGCGTGCAGCACGTCGCTAATCAGAGTCAAACGCACTCCCGGTAGCGGTTTGATACCGAACATTTTTAATACGATAGCATGACTGTGACCGCCGCCAATTAACACTAAATGTTTCACAATTACAGATGTTCGATCGAGATGTTCCAGCACCAATATTGTACAGCACTTGCACTCCTGGGCCCGCACTGTCCGGTAAGGAAAGCTTGCAGTTCGTAATTAATGATGATTTCCCAGCAGTTAAACAGAATGCTGTCACTTACCCTCTGTCTCAGAGATTATACTTAGCTCAGTTGCGATCGCATAACAGCAATCCACCCATTTCACTTAACCGATTCCAAAATCAGCGCAAATGGCTGTAGACTGTAGAGCGACCAAATTTTATCACCAAATTATGCCGGGGTGTGTTTCAATAGCTAACTCACCATTCAAAACTATGACATTACGCATCATTCCGCGCAGTTGGCAGCGATCGATAAAAACTCTTTTTCCGCTTCTGTTTGCCCTTTCATTCATTATAGTATTGCTGGCGAACAACTTCATTCCGGCGATCGCCCAGCAACCCCGCCAGGAAATTCGCGGCGTTTGGATGACGACAAACGACAAAGACATCCTCAGAGATCGTCGCAAACTAGGAGATGCTGTCAGCCAATTAAAGCGGTTAAATTTCAACACTATTTATCCTGTAGCCTGGAATTCTGGCTATGCAATGTATCCCAGCTATGTAGCGCAGCAAAGAGACATTCAACCCTTTGTTTACAGAGGGTTAGACGGACAAGATATGCTCGCAGATTTAATTGATAAAGCTCACCGCCAAGGTCTGCTAGTAATTCCTTGGTTTGAGTTTGGTTTCATGGCTCCTCCCACATCAGAATTAGCCTTAAATCATCCCGATTGGCTGACACAAAAACAAGACGGCAGCCAAACATCAAACGACGCGGGCGGCGAAGTAGTTTGGCTCAATCCCTTTCATCCAGAAGTGCAGCAATTCATTACCGAACTTGTACTAGAAATCACCACTCAATATAACGCCGACGGCATTCAATTTGACGATCACATGAGTTTGCCGGCGGAATTTGGCTACGATGACTACACAGTTGCTTTGTATACCAAAGAAACAAAACAAGCTCCGCCCAAAGATTTTCAAAATCCAGCATGGGTGCAGTGGCGAGCCAATAAAATCACAGCTTTTATGTCGCAGCTAAATCAAGCCGTCAAAGCAGTCAAACCCCATGCCATTTTCTCAATTTCTCCCAATTACTACGAGTTTGCTTACAAACATCACCTGCAAGATTGGCTGGCTTGGGTGCGTTTGGATATTGCCGACGAGCTAATCGTGCAAGTGTACCGTCCCAATTTAGAATCATTTGTAGACAAGATTAACCGTCCAGAAATGCAAGAAGCACAGCAAAAGATTCCCACCGGCATTGGGATTATGACAGGTTTGAGAAATAACCCCGTACCGATTCAGCAAATTAAATCTCAAGTGCAAGCAGTCCAAGAATACGGCTTAGGCGTCGCTTTCTTCTACTACGAAAGCTTGTGGGAAGATGCGCCAGAACCCCTAGCAGTTCGACTTTCTCAATTTAGCGATTTCTTCCCGTCTTCTGCATTCCGAACAGCGCTACAAATACCCAGACGCGCGGCGACTTTCCCTCCGCCTGCGCCACCCAAACCAGACCCCAAATCTAAGCCAGAGCAACCTACCAAAAACAGCCCACCTTCGCCCTCGCCAACCACGTAAAAATAAGAAAGAGTCATGAGTCATTAGTCATTAGTTAGAAACCATTAATTCGGAGGGGCGGGTTTTACAACAATAACGCTCTGAGGCGCGGGCTAGGAGCAACGGCCCACAATAAAATCCACTCTTTGTGGAACAGGCAAGATGCCTGTTCCTAACAGAGGTGCAAGATGTCAGTTTAACCGGAGTTAATATAACAACCCTCAATAAAAATGCAAACAAAGCCAAAAATTTTACTGCCAAAAATGGGCTGCGGTACTTGGGCCTGGGGCAACAGATTTCTCTGGGGCTACAATGAAAGTATGGACGACGAATTGCAAGCCGTTTTCAATCTTTGTGTTAGTAACGGCGTCACTTTATTCGATACCGGCGACTCTTACGGCACAGGGAAATTAAATGGACGCAGCGAACAGCTTTTGGGTCAGTTTTCTCAAGAATATCAAGGTGCAAATAAAGACAGTATTTGTATTGCGACAAAACTGGCTGCTTATCCTTGGAGACTGACGCGACAATCAATGATATCGGCTTGCAAAGCCTCTGCTGCGCGCCTCGGAAAAAATGTAGATTTGGTACAAATGCACTGGTCTACAGCCAATTACGCTCCTTGGCAAGAGGGGGCTCTTTTAGATGGTTTGGCTGACCTTTATGAGCAAGGATTGGTCAAGGGAGTGGGCTTGTCTAATTACGGGCCGAAACGGCTGAAATGGGTGCATCGGAAATTTAGCGATCGCCAAATTCCTATTGTTACTTTACAAGTGCAATATTCGCTACTTTCTACCTATCCGGTGACAGAACTCGGATTGAAAGATGTTTGCGATGAATTGGGGATAAAATTGATTGCTTACAGTCCTCTAGCCTTGGGTTTGCTGACGGGTAAATATTCTGAAAACGGCTCTCTTCCTAAAGGTATCCGAGGTTTGGCGTGCAAGCAGCTACTTCCGGGAATGCGATCGCTTTTGGAATGTTTGCGAGAAATAGCGACATTCAGAAACAAGACTGTTTCGCAGGTAGCAATCAACTGGTGCATTTGCAAAGAAACTATTCCCATTCCTGGGGCTAAATCTGTGGAACAGGCGACGGATAATATTGGTGCTTTGGGCTGGGAGTTAGACTCCGGGGAGATTGCCGAATTGGATAAGGCGGCGGCGAGTGTAGATAAAAAAATGGTGCAGAATATCTTTCAAACTCGGTAATATCTGAGATGTTGTACCATTCTCAGGAACAGGCAAGATGCCTGTTCCACAAGACATGAATTTGCTTGTTCTAGAAAAACTAAATTTTGTGGTGGGGTAGGCTTCTAGCCCGCCCCTGAAAGCCTGATTTACACCGCACAAAAATTTTCGACACACCGCACAAACATTTCTACACCCATCCCCAGCGCAGTTTCATCAAAGTCAAAGCGCGGGTGATGGTGCGGGTAAGCCAAGTTTTTCTCTGGATTTGCCGAACCCAAAAAGAAATAGCAACCTGGGACTTCTTGCAAAAAGAACGACATATCCTCGCCGCCCATTGTTTGACATTCGGGAACGATTCCTGCAGGAGTTTCGACAACGGATTCTGCCACGCCGCGCACCAATTCAGCTATTCTCGAATCATTAATAACTGGCGGATAAAGCGCACAATAATCTAATTGGTAATTAGCCCCGTGACTTTGACAAATTCCGGCAATTACTTGCTCGATTCGCTTGGCAAAATAACCTTGATATGATGGGTTGAAATAGCGCACCGTGCCACCGATTTGAGCGGTGTCGGCAATGACGTTGTGGGTGTGGCCTGCGTGGAATTTGCCGACAGTTACTACCGCTGAGTCGATCGGGTCAATGTTCCGCGCGACAATTGCCTGCAAAGCGCTGACAATTTGGGCTGTAACTACGATCGAGTCCACAGTCTGATGTGGCATTGCGCCGTGTCCACCTTTGCCAAAAATCGTGCAGTCAAAAACTTCGACAGCCGCCATCAAAGCGCCGCTGCGGACGCCTACAGTGCCCAAAGGTAGATTGTTCCACAAATGCAAGCCGACGATCGCATCAACATCAGGATTCTTCAAAACTCCCGCTTCAATCATCGGTTTTGCGCCCCCTGGCCCTTCTTCGGCGGGCTGAAAGATAAATTTTACTTTACCCGAAAAGCTGTGTTTGTGCTTTGCGAGATAACAGACAGTACCGAGGGCGATCGCAGTGTGGCCATCGTGGCCGCAAGCGTGCATAATTCCATCATGCTGCGATCGATAATCCACCTCATTTTCTTCTTGAATAGGCAAAGCATCCATATCAGCTCGAATTGCCAAAACCCGCCCCGGTTTGCCGCTGTCTATAGTGGCGACAATACCAGTTTTAGCAATATTAGTTTGATGCTCAATGCCCCATTCCTGCAACTTTTGTGAGATAAACTGCGCCGTTAAATTTTCATCAAAACTCAACTCCGGCTTTTGGTGCAAAAGGCGACGCCATTCGACTAGCTGAGGCTGCAAATTTCTAATCTCCAGCCGCAATTGAGACAAATCGACAGAGGTTAAATTCGGTAAAGTAGAAACCATGTTTTATTCTCCTTTTTTTTTATTAAATTTGACGTTTAGTCACTTAATAAATGGTAATTACTAATTATAGCAACCCTGAATAATTTGTGAAACTCTCTCTTATCTTTCTCTGCGGTCTCTGCGGTCTCTGCGGTTAAAATAAAATCTTCTTCAATCCTATCTGAGTTGTGCAGGAGATTTTTTTTAAATGAACCGCAGAGGGCGCAGAGTACGCAGAGGAAGAGAAGAATGAGAAAGAGAGGTGTTTAGAATAGGGTTATTTAGAAGTCTGAGCAACTAAATTAACCCCTGGTAGCAACCGCTCTAAATCTAAATCTGAAGCAACTTTAGCTAATTTAGCAAGGTCATTCGGGTCATCTAAATGGGGCAAAATACCCAACACAGGTATTTGAGTCAGCGACTGGATCAAATCAACGGGCGCTAAATCGGCAATTTCTTGTTCCGAATAAGCTTTAACGCAATTGAGCACAATTCCTCTCAGCTTAAAACCAGTGTGTCTGGCGAGAGCAACATTCGCCACAGCTTGCCCGATCGCCCCCAACCTCACAGGTACTACCAAAACCCCCCTCAGCCGCCAATCCCTGGCAATATCGGCCACAGTCAGTTCCCACGTTACAGGCGATCCAAGTCCTCCCAAAGCTTCCACCAACACAAAATCCTTGCGCTCAGAGAGGCTTTGCCACGCCGTCCAGACCTTTTCGAGTTCGATACGTCTCCCCTCCCGTTCCGCAGCAATCGGCGGTGCTAGAGGCGCATCAAAGTGCAGCGGATTGAGTTCTTCGGGGGATTGGTCGAGGGCAAACAAACGGGTGTAGAGTTCGCGATCGCCCGTTCCCGTTTGCAACAGCTTCATAATTCCCAAACTGCGATCGGGAAAATACATTTGCCAATAAGCAGCCAGAGCGCTGGTCAAAACAGTTTTGCCCGCGTCGGTATCAGTTCCAGCAATTAGCAGCGAGTTCATTGGCAAATAGCTAAAAAGTAATTGGCCTCAACCTCAGTCTAGGGGAATTTTGCCAGAAGTTTAGAGTTCCGGCGATGGTGCAGGAGTTGGTGCTGGTTCGGGCGAAGGCGCAGGAGTTGGTGCTGGTTCCGGCGACGGTGCGGGAGTTGGGGTAGGTTCAGGCGACGGTGCGGGAGTTGGTGCTGGTGTTGGCGACGGCGCGGGTGTTGGTGCTGGTGCGGGCGACGGCGCGGGAGTTGGTTTGGGTGCGGGCGACGGCGCGGGAGTTGGTGCTGGTGTTGGTGCTGGTGTTGGGGACGGTTTGGGCGACGGTTTGGGCGACGGTTTGGGCGCGGGCGTCGGTTTGGGCGTCGGAGTTGGCGCTGGGCTTGGTTCTGCGCTGGGTTCTGGGCTTGGTTCTGCGCTGGGTTCTGCGCTGGGTTCTGGGCTTGGTTCTGCGCTGGGTTCTGGGCTCGGTTCCGGCAAAGGTTCTAGGGTTGGGGTTGGCAAAGGTTCTAGGGTTGGGGTTGGCAAAGGTTGCGGGGTTGGAGTTGGCAAAGGTTGCGGGGTTGGGGTTGGCAAAGGTAGCGGGTTTGGTACCGGAGTTAGTGTCGGCGTCGGACTGGTGACTGCTGGCGCTGTCGGAGTGGGTTTGGGCCGCGAATTGTTGAGAAATGAGCCGACTAAAGCCCAGGAACCAAAGCCAGTCAAGATTACTAAGCCCGCCAGCAGTCCGATCGCAGCGATGGGATTGTCCCAAAAAGAGCCGCCAGCAGGCTCAATTAACGGGTCTGGCTGGTTTTGCGGGTGGGAACTCTGGGCGGCGGGCTCCGGCGGCCTGCCCACGGCCACTGTTGCTATTAGCGAAGGGTTTGTCTGTACCACTGCTGGCGCCGGCGGTACAGTTGGCTGGCTAGGTTTAGGATTAGTTTGGGCGTCGAGTGCTTGGGCGACTTCGCTGACAGATTGATATCGATCGCCTGGAGACCGGCTCAACATCCGATTCAGCACCAAAGCCAAACCCGTGCTCACCTGCGCTTGCTGCTGCCAATTCCAATGCAGCGTTGTTTGATCGAGCAATTCCTGCGGTTCTTTGCCTGTCAGCAGGACGATCGCCGTTACAGCTAAAGCGTAGAGGTCGCTGCTGGCTGTTGCCCGCCCGCTTTGCAACTGTTCCATCGGCGCGTAGCCGATTTTACCGACAGTTGTCGCGTGGGCTGTTCCTTCGGGAGACTGAACTTTGGTGGCGAGTTCCTTCACCACTCCAAAGTCAATCAGCACCGGCATTTGGTCGTTTTCCCGCCGAATTATATTTTCTGGGGAGATGTCGCGGTGGATGATGCCGCGGGCGTGGATGTGAGCCAGTACCGGCAGCATTTGCCGGATAAATACCAAGACTTCGGCTTCGGTGAAGGTGCGACCATTTGAAGTTCGATCGAGCAACAGTTCGCGGTAAGTCATCCCTTCCACGTAATCCTGCACTAAAAACAAACGCTGGTTCTCTTCAAATATTGCCCGAAACTGGGGAATTTGTGGGTGCCCAATTTGGTAAAGTATTGCCGCCTCTCTTTGAAACAATTCCTTCGATTTTTCCAAAACGTAAGGCCCGCTTTGCACCGGAATCAATTCCTTCAGGGCGCAGCGTTCTTGAAACCGTCCCAAATCTTCTACTAAATAAGTCCGGCCAAATCCTCCTTGACCTAAAATATTCACCAAGCGGTAGCGGTTTTGTAGGAGAGTTCCAATAGCAATAGGTGGCTGCATAAGTTTAAGTAGACAATGTTTAAAAATAGACGATCGCTCACAGACTTAGTAATGCTAGGTCTTTAATGCTCTTGAGCATACTTCACTCTCTGTAGTCCCCAGTCCCGACCAAAGTTAGTATTTTACATTTTTTTGACATTCTTGGACGCAATGATGGTCAGAAACCGGGTTTTTTCACGAAAATACACAGGTTGCAACCCGCAGATCCGATCAAAAACCCGGTTTCTTTAGTGTTGATGAGTCCTGGACTGTTTGAGCAACTTTGAGCAACAGCCCGGATTCCTGTTGGGTTCAAAGTTCAATATTTTTGTGGCGCGAATAGCCCGCCCCTGAAATGCCGATCGCCAATGCTGCAAGATTGGAGTTTAAGCTAACTAGCTGTTAAGCTTTGCTTTCACCATGTCTTGAATTCTGTTACCGTCTGCTTTGCCCTTAAGCTGCTGCATTGCCTTGCCCATCACCTTGCCCATATCCTTTGCAGAAGTAGCGCCAACCGAGGCAATTACTTCGTCAACGACTTGACTCACCTCTTCGTCTGACATCTGGGGTGGCAAATACTCTTCAACAATTGCTAACTCCGCCTCCTCTTGTGCCACTAAATCTTCGCGGCCACCTTTGCGGTATTGTTCGATCGAATCCCGGCGCTGTTTGGCTATTTGCATCAAAATTTCCATTTCTTGAGCTTCTGTCAGCGTGTCTTGGCCGGAGGGACGGAGGCTGACTTCTTTTTCGAGAATAAATTTCTTGATGCCGCGAACAGTTTCCAAGCGAACTTTGTCCTTGGACTTCATGGCTGCTTTGATTTCTGCGTCAATGCGTTCTCTTAAGCTCATCGATTTCTACCTTGCTTTGCCCGATATCAAAAATCTGAAGTATGCTTCCGATTCTTAACTTTTTTTACAGTATTTTTCAAGTTTATTGCCTGTTGGTGGCTTTTTTATCGCATTGAACCCGGATGCCTTTGGCTTTCGACTGAATTTGGGGTGGCTGCACTTGCAGCCTCAGCCCCAAATTGACTCACGCTAGAACTTTTAGACGCAGGGACACAAGTGCGATCGTACTTCTGCCTGTACAGAGTTCGCTAGAACCCACATTCCACACCCTGGGGGTGTCACACAGCATAATTACGCAGACTGCTCTATCTTTACAGTAATAAATTATGCCTTTAAAAAGTAATTTATCCGTTAATGTACGGTATTCTCGTATAACTTATAGTTTTATTAGTGGACAAAAATAAGTAAAAACCGATTGTGACCGTTAAGGGTGCCGAAAGTGGGCTAGAAACCCGGTTTCTCGGGCATATTTCTGCAAGTCCTATTCAATTCGCCTAACTTCACACTTGTGGTCGCCCCGAATGTTAAATGTATTAAAAAATTGGCTGAATATTTCTAGTTTCAGATGGTAAGATAGCGATGGAATAAACGTCCTGCAAGAGGCCTGCTGTGATCCGTTCTGCTACTTTACCGCTTCCGCTTCCCGAGCCGCCAATTTCCGCGCATGACCGTCTGCGGCTGTTCTCCGGTTCTGCTAATATTCCCCTCGCCCAAGAGGTGGCTCGCTATCTGGGGATCGATTTGGGGCCGATGGTTCGCAAGCGGTTTGCTGATGGGGAACTCTACGTTCAAATTCAAGAATCGATTCGGGGTTGCGATGTTTACTTGATTCAGCCAACTTGCTGTCCGGTAAACGATCGCCTCATGGAATTGTTAATTATGATCGATGCTTGTCGCCGCGCTTCGGCCAGACAAATTACTGCTGTCATTCCCTATTACGGATATGCTAGGGCTGACCGCAAAACGGCCGGAAGAGAGTCGATTACTGCAAAATTAGTGGCTAATTTGATTACGGAAGCTGGGGCTGGTCGCATTTTGGCGATGGATTTGCACTCGGCTCAGATTCAAGGTTATTTTGACATTCCTTTCGATCACGTTTACGGTTCGCCGGTGCTTTTGGATTATCTGGCGAGCAAGCAATTGACGGATATTGTTGTGGTTTCGCCGGATGTTGGCGGAGTCGCTAGGGCGAGAGCTTTTGCCAAAAAGCTTGGTGATGCTCCCCTAGCAATTATTGACAAGCGCCGCCAAGCTCACAACGTGGCAGAAGTGATGAATCTTATCGGTGATGTCAGGGGCAAAACTGCTGTGTTGGTAGACGACATGATCGATACTGCCGGCACGATTTCTGAAGGTGCGAGATTGTTGCGCCGCGAGGGTGCGAGGCAGGTTTATGCTTGTGCTACTCATGCGGTGTTTTCGCCTCCGGCGATCGAGCGTTTGTCTAGCGGGGTTTTGGAAGAGGTAATTGTTACGAATACAATTCCTGTGCCGGAAGAGAACCGTTTTGAGCAGTTGACAGTGCTTTCGGTAGCGAATTTGCTCGGAGAAACTATTTGGCGGATTCACGAAGATAGTTCTGTTAGCAGTATGTTCCGCTAGACAGGAAAGGCGCTTTTTGAATGTTTGTTTTAGGGTGCGTTAACCAAGTGTAACGCACCGTTTTTTTGCTCAATAGTGCGATCGTGTCCCGCAAGTAATAAGCCCAGGCTAATCTAAATTTTACTGTCAAGTCGCATCAAATTCTTATGGAGTGGGCTTCCCGCCCGGAAAATACAATTTAGATGCCGAACAGCTTATCAAAGTTCCTCGGTAAAATAACGGTCATAACTTTGTAGTGAAGACTAAAGTCCTGATAAAAATTCGCTCGGACTTTAGTTCTCACTACGAACCAATGTGACGCTCGGCCCTCGATCGCACTTGGTAACACCGGAACAAGAGATGCTAAAATTCTATCTTGTTGTCTGAAGAGCGCGACTTTTTTATATTCTAGATAAGTCTCATCACAATAAGGAGCCAATAGGAAAAAATCATGAAACATTCACTTGTACGAACAGTGGCCGCACTGGCAGGTTCAGCAATTTTAACACTTGGCGCGATCGGTTCGGCTAAAGCATTTACTTTTGACGAAACCGAAATTAACCAAGACCGAGTAATTGTGATCGCCCAACCCCGCCCTTACGGCGGCTACCAATTGCTAATTTTAGAACAAGTATCTGACAAGCGAAAATGCTGGAGCGAAAGTGGCTCTAATCCCGTGAAAGTCGATCCATTATTAGTTAATTTTGATTTCACCGGTATTTGTGGCCGCGCAACAGACAGCAACGGCTTTTCAATTCGCATGGCAGGCACAGATTTAGCATTAAAATATACCCTAACTTTGGAAAGTGTTGAGGGCAATGTTCTACTAATAGGAACTCCGGTAGATTACCAAGGAAAATCTGTGGTTATCGGTCGCACAAATGGCGATGTTAACGATTTCATGAAAATCACTCTCGATCCTGCTTGGCACTTGAGTAAAAGAGCTTACCAAGGTCGTACATTAGGTCATTTTTATTTCACTACTAATCAACCCGCACCGGAAGAAATTGGCAATACCGGAAGCAATACCGGAGGCAATACCCAAGCAATACCGCAGCCCATACCAATACCAATACCGCAGCCCATACCAATACCAATACCGCAGCCAATACCGCAGCCAATACCGCAGCCAATACCGCAGCCAATACCGCAGCCAATACCGCAGCCAATACCGCAGGAAATACCAATACCGTAGGCAATACTGGCTTTTCTACAATGCGGAGATAGCTACCGATGATATCTACGCTTCCGAAATTAAAGAAGCTGTGGGCTTTAGGTTTGTAGCCCGGTTTTCTCAAAATAATACCTTTCGACCGCAACTTGCTGTTACCAGAGAGCAATTGGTATCTTTAGTATTGGAATCCTGGAAAGGAATACAAGATGCTAATATCACATTTCCTAGCAATGTTTCTATCCGTCCCTATAGCGACCTTCCTATTTCTCGCTGGAGTACCGGAAAAGTTCTATTTGCGCGGGACAAAAAGATAGTTAGCGGCTATCAAGATGGAACATTTAAACCTACGCAGCCCGTCACTCGCGCTGAATATATAGGGGTGCTGGCAATAGCGGCGGAATTTGGTTGGTCTGCGCGGGGAATTCAGCCGAATTTAGTTGCTAAAAAGCCGTCTAAAACTTTTTTAAACACTCAGAATTATTGGGCTGCTTCTATTATTAATCAACTGTCTGCTTATTGTTCTGTTGCTGCCGCTATTAACGAAATTGGCAATCGGTATGTTTTCGATGATTCTGCAAAGCAGAATTACGCCGCTGCTACTTTGCGGAGGCTGAAAAGCGTTAAGGCTAAGTAGGGCGAATTAGATACCCGACTTCTTCAAGAAGTTGGGAATCTGAGTATTTTGTTTTTTTAGCTGGACATTTTACGCTACACCGTAATCAGTATAGGGCCGCTTGTATGGGGGTTGCAATCCCAAAACAATATCCTCTCTCGGTACTCCCATTGCAACTAATTCCTCGGCAGGATTTTGGTCGGTTAAATTTTGCTGAAGCCAGATTTTTCCATCTTTGATGTCAATGTGAATGATGCTTCGATAAATCCGGGTTAAGTGTTCCCAGCCGACATTCATCCACTGATAATGATCTCGTTCTGTGTCTAATATTAGTTGCACTTCGACTTCATCATCGGAAACATCATCTTCGGCATAACGGGTGATTGATGTCTGAACGTATTGACGATATTGAGCTAGTTTGTCCATTGCATAATTACCTCATTTGTTGGATCGTATACGATTAGCAACGCCTGATACTGTTGTACCGCAATTTGAGTAAACTCGTATTGAAAAAATGTTCTATACACTTCAAATGGTACTGCCAAGTACAATTTGCGATTGGGTTCAACTTGGAGTTTAGACTAAGCAAAAATTCACTCAGAAGAAGTTGAGTGTAAATTTTGTGAGTTTAGACAGAGGTAGAGAGGTTAACTAATCGATTTGGACGAGTTTTGAAACCGACCTTTACCCTTTTTGACCACAGGATACCGACATCTTGGAGTGCGAGGTTGTCCTATTTGCCATCCGTCTGAATTTCCTCGCCGTTTCGGAGCAACAGCCGGACTTCCAATCCTGATCAGGACTTACGCACGACCACTAGATATAGCGTACCGGGTTTAGAAATACCCATTGGATAGAGCGATAATATAAAATT
>NZ_JAUBPR010000034.1:0-53276 GCF_036700845.1 Microcoleus sp. S13_C5 | reverse complement strand
CTCTTGTTTCATCTGTCGAAAGAATTCTTAAAGAATTTGGAGATAATTATGTAATTAATTTTGCTTAACTACTTAGTCGATCGTAGCAAACTCGAACAAGTGCTCAAACAGCAAAATCGCAGCGGTGCGATGGATGCCGGCACAGCAGCCGAAATTGGCAAACAATTAGGAGTTGACGCCGTGCTCATCGGCACCATTACCAAGTTTAATATCGACAAACAATCCGGCGGCGGCAGTTTCATGGGAATCGGCGCCGGTTCACAAAAAACCAAAGCTACCGTTCAAATAGATGTGCGGTTAATCGCTACAGCTTCGGGAGATATTCTTGCCACTGCCAAAGCAGTAGGAGAGGCAGATCAAAGCGATTCTAATATTTCAGTCAGAGGTGTCAGCGGCAATTCTGGCAGCAGCAATGAAGACTCACTTTTGAGCGCGGCAGTTGATAAAGCCGTATCCCAAATGGTGGCTAAACTGGCAGAGGTATCTAACAAATTACGTTAGAAATTTTGAAACCTTGTTAGATTTGAGATTGGAAATTATTAAATTTCCAATCTCAAATCTAAAATTATGTCAGCTACTTGACCAGGGATCGTATCAGTTAATCTTAGTTTTGTTTAGAAATTTGCATTTTTATTTCTACTAAATTTCAGCAAAGTTGCTCAACATACTCAAGCATGAACAGTTTAATTAGCATTTGGATTTGAGTCAGCATCAACGCATTTTCCCTTTTGAGTGGGGTTTAAGGCTAGGTTAGAGACTACTTTAGAAACGCCAGCTTGTTCTTGAATCCATCCGATTTCCCCCGGTTGCAGCTTGGCGCTTTCTACTTCAACTGTTGGCTTAACTGCCGGGGAAGGCGACGGACTTGCCACAGCGGCAGATGGAGTCAGTGCGGGTTTTGAAACTGTAGAAAAATCTTTATTTGGCTCGGGCTTGGGAGAGTTCGATCGCACTTTTTCAGGAATCGAACAAACTTTCAATTCCAGCCAATTGCCTTGAGGCGTAAGCTGTTTGTTTGTCACCTGTAAAACGCTACCGGCTGGGACTGTTCCTTTGACAGTCAACTCACCGATTGCGACTCGCAAATCCAAGCGATCGCCCTCTTTTTCCACTTCCCCAGCCCCAGAACTTTTAATCTCTATAAACGAGCCTATTTCTAAAGATTTGACCGGAGAAGGTACAGATTCAACAGTTTTTTCTGGCGTGCTTCCAGCTTTAATAAAACCGCGTTTCCCAAAAATTGACTCCCCGGCAGTATCGATCGCGGGACCCACCGGAGGGATGAAAAAATAAGCAAATACACCCCCCAATCCTAATAAAAATAAAATTTTCAGCAGCAGCGAAAATAAACTTTTGCTTTTTTCCGGCTGTAACAACTGCGTTTTTCCTGGAGAATCCCCATCGCCAAGGCTTGTCGGCCCATTCAAATCCGTTGGCAAATCCTCGCTGTCGGAAATTAGTTCGATCGGCGTATCTAAAGGTGCGACAGACAGTTCTGTCAAAGTATTACCGTCTTCCCTCAAATGTGCTTGACAGTGAATTAGAGCAACAGTGACGTTATCGTGACCGTTTCTAGTATTAGCAATCTCAATCAGTCGATCGCGCGCCTTACCCAAATTAATGCTACCGTCGAGAATTGGCAAAATCTCCGCTTCCCAACATTCCTCAACCCGGTCTTTATCACTCAAACCGTCGGAACACAGCAGCAAAACGCAGTCTTCATCCACCGGAAAACGCTGCACAGTCGGGTGCAGAGTGTTGGAGGAAGTAATCCCCAAAGCTTGAATCAGAGCTCCGGCGGCCACTTGTTCCAAAGCATCCCGGTAGAGAGAGTAGCCCAAACGCACCTCGCGGCAAGCCACATTATCATCAAGAGTAACTTGATAGCAGCCGGTGCGGGTAATCCAGTAAGCCCGACTGTCTCCGACGTGGGCGACGTAGAGTTCGTGAATGTGGGCTAAAGCCATAACTAGGGTAGTTCCCATCCGCTGGCGGCCTTGGCGGTGTTCGCTGTCGTTGCGACTGGCTATCTTGTCGTTAGCAGCACAAGCCGCCCGTTCCAGCTTGGAAGTCAGGCTCAACGGGTCCCAATTAGCTTGATGTAGGGGCATTTGCTGCAACTTGTCGCGCAGCACACCAATTGCTTCTTCCGAAGCGACTTCGCCACCATCTTGTCCACCGATACCGTCGCAGACGATCGCGCAAGCTTCCGCACCCGGGTTTCCTGCCAACAGCGTACCGCTGGGCGGATAGCAAGCATCTTCGTTGTGAGCCCGGGCTCTGCCCACATCCGTGCCCGTGGCAATCTCAACGTGACGATCGTAAAATCGGCCGCACTTTGCCAAAGCTTTATCCAACTGACCCATCAGTTGTTCGCCGTGGCGCACTTGACCGGCAACCATTTGCTGGCAAAGTTGCCTCAAAAAATTGGCAATAGTCGGGTGAGCATCTTCGAGCCACTGCTGCCACAATTTGCCCAACTGCGACAAATGAGGCGGTTTGCGATCGGGCTGCAATTCCAGAAACCGCACCACTTGCCCTTCCACCCGTAGCAGTTCGGGAGTCAGCAGCGTCGAAGCCACGCCCTGAGCGATACACGGCTGCCACAACTGAGCAATTTGCCACAGCCAATTGAGCTGGCGCATCGCTGCGGCTCCTTTCCAGGAATCCGCCAATTCCGGCATTAAAGATTCCGTCACCTTCAAAATCGGCACGTTTTCCAGCAGCCAGATATCTCCCGAGAGCTTGCTCATCTTCGACGATACCAGGCCGTATACTTGAGGTACGTGCAACTGATAGGCAAACAGTCTCAGATAAGGAGTGACAACACTCGGAATCTCTTCGGGCAGTTCCGGCAAGTGTTCGGGTTGAGTATCGACAAGAAGTCGATCGCGCTTGACCAAGTAGCGACCAGCGATCAGATCGCCTGGCTTACACCCTTTGATCCCTTCACCTAAAGCCCATAAGTAGTGTTTTGCCACAGAGTTTTGCATAAGGGTTCCTGACGCCTTTGGGCAAGCGTGCTGATCTGAACTATTTTAGCGATTAAACCTCGACGGGTTGATACGTGGCGATTATTTGACACCCCCGCTTTCTCAACAGACGGAGATTCTTAAGACTTCGCAGTCCTAATATCCTGATTTTTCAGGTTCCCGGGCTCACCACGTTTCCACTGTTGTGTGCGTAGTGATATCTCCTGACAATGTTTTAGGCGTGACTTTCCCCCAGTCCAGGGGTAGGTTTTAATGTCTTGTACTGACACAAATAGTCTACCATTTTGTTAACCCGCCGATGAATTTTGCTAGGAGCTTTCAGAGTTAGACGATCGCGCGACGCCCAAGTCCTCGGCTTGAAATCACACTGTTTTCAGCATATTCCTGATAGTGGCCATTTCCCAAGAAATCGCAGCACTCAAGGGAATTGAGATTTTCGACTAACTATAATGGTATGATGCAGCTAGGTAGAAATCACCTGACCCAACAGGTATAAATAAATATCAATTCTCGGTTTTCTCGCCAAGGGTGTTAATTGCCTCATGCCCGAGTTTCGCAAGTAAAGTTAAATTTAACCTGGCCCAAAGACGGATAAAAGCCCCCAGATTCATCTGTGGAGTCCATCTAAAGTATAAAATCGACAATCTCACATCTACTGACGGATGCCAGCCGCCGACAGGAGTAGGGGAGAGCAAAAAAAATTAGATATTCGTTCCAGGCCCCTGATTCATCTGTGGAATCAATCTAAAATCTCAAATCTAAAATCTCAAATCGACTGGCCCCAAGACGGATACAAGCCCCCAGATTCATCTGTGGAGTCAATCTCAAATCTCAAATCTAAAATCTCAAATCGACTGACGGATGCCAGCCCCCGACAGGAGTAGGGGAGAGCAAAAAAAATTAGATATTCGTTCAAGCCCGCAGATTCATCTGTGGAGTCAATCTAAAATCTCAAATCTAAAATCTCAAATCGACTGACCGGCCTCTGCAAGCTGTTGAGTATTTAACCATGCCCCCACATGAGCCCAGCGCCTTTCCCAAGAATTTGCCCGATGCGAAGCTACTGCCTGCAGTTGAAATAGACGAAATACTCACTAGCATTCAACATTCTCACAGTTTCTATTACAAAGTGATGAATCTTGAGGTTTGGGCGCTGGTGGAAACCTTGGATGGGCTGTTTCCCGGCGCTTGGGGTCAGTTTATGACCAACCGCCAACTTGCAGTTAAACAGTTTTTGGAACGCGATCGCGTTCCAAATTCTCCGGTTGATGCTGGGGAGGCGGGGGACAAGTCCGATCGAAGTCGGAAGAAGGAAGAAGCCAGGAGTCAGGAGTCAGAAAGAAGCCGGAAGAAGCCGGAAGAAGAATAAAGGCAGATTTTCCCAATTCTCCCTATCTCCACCTTTCCTCTGTATCCAAGTCTAAATCCCCCTCAATCCCCAAAGCGAGAGACGCAACAGAACCCTCTTTTCCCCCCGTACTCCCCTGATTAATAGCAGTAGGAGCGATCGAAACTCAGCTACAAGCGACATTTATTATGGGTATCAATCTTAAGTTGACATAAATGCCGATCGCCCGATCGCCCTTACAGGTTAATTTTGGCATCAACTTGAGGCAAGCCCATGCTGTAGTTGACAGCGCGGCCGTTGAGGTTGTAGCTGATTTGGCCTTTTTGGAGGAGCGATCGTACCAAGTGTTCCAATTCCGAACCGATACGGCGGAGGTTGTACTCGGTCAAGTCTTCGCCCTCGTATGCGTCTACGAGTTGGTCGAATTTGGCATATACCTGTTTGACTGACTCGTCATTCCAGTTAAGTTCGTTATCTGGGTCAATGTCGAGCGTCAAAAGGTCGTTGCTGGGTACGAGTTCGTTGTCTTCGAGGATGGCGGTGTATATGCGAATATGGCGGGTTGTTGACTTAAGCTGCATGACTTCTTATGTGTAAAGATTTTTTGCTGAATTAATTGTAATGGCACAGAGATGCGCGGGGAGCGTGGGCGATCGTCAATTTCTCGGAATCCCGAAATATTTTAGTTGTTCGGCCGTCCAATTTTTGTAATATTCAGTTTTCTCTAAAGCATCGGAAGCTGGCTTCAGCTTAGAATTTACTTGAACAGTGAAGCCCGGATACGGCATCCTCCTAGTATGAAGCCCGTCAATATTAAAATCTTCTTCGGGATGAGTGTGAAAAGCCAGCAAGCCCAACTCTGAAATCTGATTATTCAATTTGTCTATCAATTCTTTAGTTTCTGGTGCAGTAATTACGGTTTTTTCGGGATTAATTACTACCATTATTTCAAATTCCGAATTGTAAAATTCATAAATTGATTTCATGATGGCAGAATCGCGATCGAACTCAGTCAGCGCTGAAAACCGCTCGATTTTGAATAAAATTTGATTAGCCAAGCGTGCCTTTTTAGTGAAGGGACAAATCGGTAAATCGCTGAAAATAGGATGCGGTAACTCAACAAACTCCGTCATCCATCTGAGGGTAGATTCTATAATTTCCGTGTCAGATTCATTCATCGACAATCTATGTATTTGAACTTTAATACTAATTATACTTTATTTGTATGGAGGGCGATGCACACCATTGGTGTTAATTTAACGCTATTTCCCTCAGTCCGGCAGGGGTTTAAACCCCTGGCTAATAGCAAAAGTCATCGCTATGAGGACTGAAGAACTCATTAGTCCTCGACCGAAAACTTTTGCTATTAGCCAGGGAATGAATTCCCTGGCGGACTTTCGGTTAAATTCACACCAATACATTGCCCACCTTGCTGTTTAATATTGGCGATATAATTCATTCATGAATTGTGCCATCAGGCATAATTGCACCTGCGAGTTTTGCCTTTTCCAGATTTACCACCCCACTTAGATTCGCTCCCTTGAGGTTGGCTTTTTCTAGGTTTGTATTATCCAAATCTGCCCCACGCAAGTCTGCCGAAGTTAAGTTGGCTCCAGTAAAATTACCATAACGAAGGTTAGCCCCACAGAGATTTCCTTCAGTTAATATTGCTCCGCTGACATTACATTGAAGAGTTCCACCAACCAGATTAACTTTGGTCAGATTAGCACCACTAAAATTGGCCCCACTTGTTTCTGTATTTTTCAAATTCGCTCCACTCAAGTCTGCGGCAGTTAGGTTAGCAGATGCTAAATTTGCCTGCATCAGGTTGGCTCCTATCAGGTTTGCTGCCGTTAAGTTGGCACTACTCAGATTTCCTCCGCTTAAGTTAGTTTTATTCAAATTAGCTTGCAGGAGTTTTGCACTCTGCAAATTTGCCGTAGTTAGATTTGCACCACTCAAGTTAGCTTCGCTCAAGTTAACTCCGCTCAAGTTACGACGAGCTAGGTTTGCTTCTTTCAGTGAAACATTAGGAGCGATTAAGTAAGCACCTGCTTTAATAGGGTCAAAGCCTCTGGGGAAGACAGTCTGTGGGTTGTAAAGTGCTTGTTGAAGTTTTGCTCCTTCAAGGTTTGCCCCTTCAAGGTTTGCCATTACTAGGTTAGTATCACTTAGGTTGGCATTACTCAAATCAGCCTTCATCAATTTTGATTCCCTCAAATTCAACCCTGTTAAGTTGGCTTTACTGAGGTTTGCCCTGCGGAAGTTTGTTTTAGAGAACAAATGAACACTACTGAGATTTACCCCACTCAGATTAGCTTCACTTAGGTTTGAGCCTCGCAGATTTACTTCACTTAAATTTGCATTTATGAATTTTGTTTTCCCTAAGTTGGCTGAGGTTAGATTAGCTGTGTGAAGGTTTGCCTGACATAAATTTGCCTCAGTCAGGTTAGCATAAGATAAGTCGGCTTCAGAAAGTTCTGCACGGCTTAGATTAGCATTACTCAGATTGACAGAATGCAGGGTTTTTCCGCTCAGAGCCACTCCCGATAAGTTAATCCCTGTAAAATCTCGTTCTCCCTGATTATACCGTTTCAAAAATTCCTCAGCACTAATAGCTGCTTCCAGATTTTCTAGTGCAGAATCATCAATTTTTGCCTCAGCCTCAGATTGCACAGTATCCGCATTTACAGGAGTAGCCACCGGCTGTTCTACCGCTTCGCTAGATACTGGAATCGGTGTCTCCTCGATCGCCTCTTCGCGCAATAGCTTATCCACCCGATCGCTAAACCGCCTCACAACCTCAGCATCATCAAGCTTCTCAGCAGCTTTCGAGCTTTTCTCAACCGCATTCTCAACATAATACTTATCTACAAAACTTTGCAACCCCGCATTATATCCCTGTCCTACCGCCTGAAACCTCCATTCGCCATTCTTCTTATACAAGCGTCCAAATTCTAAAGCCGTTTCTTGGGAAAAAATCTGATTTAAATTGTACCGAACCAATTCGCTAAGAGTTTCTCGGTTGTAAAGCCTGATAAAAGCATTTGTAACTTGACTAAAACTTTGATTTTTTTCCTGTCCCTCGTGAATAGTCACCACAAACACAATTTCCTGAATAGCAGAATTGATTTTACTCAAATCCACATAAACCGTCTCGTCATCTCCGTCTATTTGCCCAGTCGCACTGTCTCCCGAATGTCGCACCGCACCGTCCGGCGATGTCAGATTGTTGTAAAATACAAAATACTTTTCATCAGGAATCCGACCGTCTGCCGCTAACATAAAAACAGATGCGTCAATGTCGCAGTTTTGTGCGGTCTGGCTGACTTGCCACCCCAGGGCGATCGCAATTTTACTGAAATTAGGAGTTTCTTTAGAAAGATTGAACCTTTCACCCTTAGTTAATTCGATACTCATATGCGATAATTCCCTTACCTCATAAATGGTATTAATTCTCTCATCTATGTTAACCCGATCGCAAATTGGATTTTATCTCGAAGACATCGAAACCCCCATTGGCAGAACCGTCAATTTAACTCTTACCGGACTCATTCTTTTATCTTCCGCCAGCTTCATCGCCGAAACTTACCCGCTTTCCCAACCTGTTAGAATTAATTTCCAAACTCTCGATACCGTTCTTTTAATCGTTTTTGCAGTTGAGTATTTATTGCGGCTGTGGTGTGCCGAAAATCGAGTTAAATTTATTTTTAGTTTTTTTTCAATTATAGATTTGCTGGCAATATTACCATTTTTACTGGGATTTGTCAACGTTAGTTTTATCCGAATTTTTCGCTGGTTTAGAATTCTCCGACTCATCCGTTTTCTGGAATTAAAAATTTCTATTTTCCGCATCAGCAGCGAAGATGGGGTGATTTTTGCTCGAATTTTGTTTACTTTGCTGGCAATAATTTTTGTTTATTCTGGTTTGATTTATCAAGTCGAACATCCGACCAATCCCGAAAGTTTTGGAACTTTTTTGGATGCTGTTTATTTCTCCGTTGTCACGATGACCACGGTGGGATTTGGCGATGTTACTCCGATTTCGGAATCCGGTCGTTTTCTGACTATTTTGATGATTTTGACAGGAATTGCTCTGATTCCTTGGCAATTGGGGGATTTGATTAAACAATTAGTTAAAAGTGCTAATCACGGAGAAGCTGTTTGTAAAGGTTGCGGTTGGTCTGTACACGATGCTAATGCTAGATTTTGTAAAATGTGCGGCAGTCAATTAGATAATGGTTGACTGTTGACTGTTGACTGTTGACTGTTGACTGTTGTACAGATAACAGGTAGGGAAACCGCATTGCCGTGTCTATACTTCATAAATCAGGAATAAACTGTAACTTCTTCCCTGTTCCTGACATCCGTTACATCCGTTACATCCGTTACAGAATCCGTTGCCGAACTTCCCTGTTCCTGACATCCGTTACATCCGTTACATCCGTTACAGAATCCGTTGCCGAACTTCCTTCTTTAAGCTAAGGGTAACAAAATTTCAAATTCAGTGCCTCTGCCTAACTCCGATCGCATTCTGAATGCACCGCCGTGTTTGCCCGTCACGATTTGATAGCTAACCGCTAAACTGGTTTCTTTGAGGGCGCGTTTTTCCGTAGAGAATGATTCTATGATTTTTTTGTACTTGCTAGGTGACATTCCTGGCCCGTTATCTGATATGCAAATCGAAACCCAGCGAACATGAAGTTTGTCTAAATCCGGCGCAGGTTCGGGACAGCAGACTTGAGTTGTGATTTCAATTTTAGGCTGGCGATCGAACTCTTTGAGTCCTCCACCTTTGAACTCTTTCGCCAATTCTTGACCGACTGCTTCGTTAATTAATGTATGAATAGAATTGGTCAAGATATTCATAAATACTTGGTTTAGCTGTCCTGCATAGCACGGCACTGGTGGCAGGTAGCCGTAGTTTTTCACTACTTGGATTTCCCTGGTCAAACGACTTTTGAGCAGCAAAAGTATGCTGTCTATGTTGGCGTGCAAGTCGGTGGGTTTGGGATAAATATCGTCTATGTGGCAGAAGTTTTGCAAACTGCTTGCTAACTTGCTCAAACGTTCGGCTCCAGATTTGATGCTGGCAACAGTTCGGAGGAAATCGTTTTGCAGAAAATCATAGTCGATCTCTTCCTTGAGCTGTGCTATTTCCGGCGGGGGTTCGGTACAGTACGCCTCGTAAGCTGAGAGCAACTCCATCAAGTTTTTGCTGTAGTCGGTGACGTAGGTTAAATTCCCCCAGATAAAGCCTACCGGATCTAAAATTTCGTGGGCTACTCCGTTGACTAAACGCCCTAAACTAGCCATTTTTTCGCTTTGAATCATTTGAGTTTGGGCTCTTTCGTAGCGGACTTGAGTTTCTATGCCACGAATTTGCCAGTAGGCGATGTTTAGTGCGTTAGGGTCTAAGAGTCGGTAAGATTGGGAGTCTATTTGGACGACGATCGGTTCTGCCTGTAATTCGGGCGATCGACGCAGAGCTTGTGGGGCTGCTGCCAAAATGGTTGTACTCTCTGGGACTAATAATATTTCGACGCGAGCGTAACTGTAGAGAACTTTTAGTGGCAGGTGCAAAAATAGCTCAGGGCCTTGGGGTTTGAGCAAATATTCCAGCAGTTGCCTTCGGGATATCATGCCAGCAAACTCTCCTGCTTCCATCAAGACGACTCCCGGCACTAGGGGATGCTGTTCAAACATTTCGGCAACTGCCACGGCCAAGCAGCTCGATTTAACCTGAAAGTCATACAGGGGCAAATCCCAGAGGGTAGACTCTAGGGAAAGGTCTTGATGGCTGCCTTCGGAGAGTGAAGGGCTAAGGAGTTTGGAACTGAATTTATTTGCCACTGGAACTTTTAGTTGCCGAAACGCTGGGAAAGTGAATTGAGAGCCTACTACTAAGCTACCCTATCATTTCACCGCAGGAGCGAACTACCGAGAATATTCTTAAGTTAATCATGTTGTGCCAACTATAGGCAGGAGAATTTCAAATTCAGTATTCTTACCTGGTTGCGATCGCATTCTCAGTTGGCCACCGTGCTTTTCTGTGACGATTTGATGGCAGATAGCTAGCCCCATACCGGTGCCTTTGCCTGCTGGTTTAGTGGTAAAAAAGGTGTCAAATATCTGCTTGTGATTTTCTGGGGCAATGCCGGGCCCGTTATCGGCAATGCAAATTGCGGCCCGCTTGCCGTGTTCGGTTTCTATAACTTTAGTGGTAATTTCGATTTGGGGCTGCCAGTTGTCCAGGCACTGGGTCTGTATTTCTCGATCGGCTGCGTACTCTGTCAGGGCGTCTAGAGCATTAACTAACAAATTCAAAAACACCTGACTCAACTGACCGGAGTAGCCACTAACTAGCGGCAGTTCGCCGTAATTTTTAACCACTTCTATGCTGTTTTTAAAGCGGTTTTTCAAAATTAACAGCGTCATCTCCACACATTCGTGAATGTCTGTGTCGGCTGGTTTTGTCTCGTCCATGTGAGAGAAGTGGTGCAGCCCGTTAACTATTTTTAGCAATTGCGAGGCTCCTAACTCCATCCCTTCTAAGGTTATCGGCAAATCTTCTTGTAAAAAATCAAATTCAATTTCTTTTTTTAGGGCCTCTATTCGGGGACAGGGTGCCGAATATTCTTCTTCATAAACCGACATGAGCTGAAGCAAGTGTTCAAAATAGGACAGCAGAAAAGTTAAATTTCCCCAAATACAGTTCAGCGGATTTCTGATTTCGTGGGCTACTTCTGCTACAATCCTCCCCAAACTCGCCATTTTTTCTGTTTGGATGAGTTTGGCTTGGGTTTGTTTGTGGAGTAACTTATTTGTTAATTCGTGAATTCTTGATTGAGCGACCATTAATTGGTGTACGTCTAACAGCTTGTAGCTCTGGGGGGCTATTTCCACTACTACGGGTTCGTAAATTAATTCTGCTGATCTGTAAAGACATTCGTGGGCGGCTTCTACTATTAATTTACTGGCGGGAAGTACGAGTTCCTCTGGCTTGGCAAACTTGTACAACACCTCTATTGGTCGCTTGAAAAACATTTCTACTCCGTAGCGACGGTTAACTTTTTCAAAAAATAGACGCCTGGATATGATGCCGACAAAATTACCTCCATTTGTCAAAATGACGCCGGGAAGCATGGAATTTTCTTCAAAAGCCTGGGCTACTTCTTTTGCCTGTTGAGTTAATTCAATTTGGCAGTTGGAGAGTGGCAGGTCTAGGAGAGTTGATTCTAAGGAGATGTTCCAAGTACAAAATTCAGGTATATGCAACACTGATAACTCCGAGCTAGTCTCACGCACAGCAAACATAGATGAAACCCCTGTTAAATATTGTATTAATGGACAACTTAAGTTGCTATTAATTCGTAACTGGTAATTGGTAGCGGGTAGTTGCTAATTTGCCAAATGACAACAGCACCCGATGGGAAAACCCGATCGCAGTAGCATTCTCTGCTAAAGATTTTGTGTCTAAGTCAATATTAAACGATCGAAGCTTTTGTGGAACTTACTGATCTCTGCTGTAAACTTTTTACCATGATATACCTGCGATCGGGTGTTTTCCGAAAATTTTTAATATTTATAACTAATTATTGTGATAAATTATACCATTTTTCTAGTGATAGAAGGGAATTTGGAGAACCGCGAGCGGGTTATCAGTGAATATACGGGCATCCTTCGAGGGTTGGAGGGCCCGGATTAGCCATCGTCCAAGGGGCTTGCAGGCTCCAATTGTCAAGACTAGGGCCCAGGCCAAAGGAAGTTGGGCCACGGATTTGCTTTCTTCGGATGTAACCGAATGTAACGGATGGGAGGCTTGAGTAATCGTCGCGAGAGAAGGAAGAAGCACTGTTCCGCAAGGGTTTGTGCAATTAAGAACGTTCTAACCGTATTGGCGGTTGCGATACCACTCAAAAGAAATGCAACTTTAGGCAACTTCCAACCTCGATGGTAGTCAGTTTTTTGCAATCTGCCATCTGCCATCTGCCATAGTCTTAGGGTTCCACCTCCGGCCAGAGGCGTTCTAGCTGATACCGCCAAGCGGCGAGAGTGTTTTCGCGAGACTCTCGCCCTAGTTCCATTTCACCCATCAATCCCTCTGCGTAGAAACGGTCTAAAGTCTGAAGGGTAGTTTCCACAGACTGTCCCTGCATCTTCGCAGCTTTGATGATTTGACGGATGCGGCTTTCTATCAAACCGCCGAAAAAGTCAGACAAACCTAGCTCTTGCAAAGCCAGCAGTCTGGCGACGGCGGCTGAGAAATCGGCTGCCGCGAGTGTGGCACAACTGTGCTGAAATACTCCCCACAAAACGTTTTGATGTAAGGCGTAGCGAGTTTCGAGGGTGGTGTCAAAGTTAGCTTCTAGCAGTTTATCAAAAAATGGTTGAGCTTCCTGGGCATCGGCGATCGGCAGCAAAATCCGCAACCAACTCCCGTCTTCTGAAAGGAGGACTAACAGGCGAAATTTGGGGGTTTCTACTTGCCAAGAAGTGGCAGCAGGCATCTCTACACTGTCACCAAATAAGTCTTTAAGGGTATTGCTAATTTCTTCGGGAGTCATGATAATTTTAGATTTTAGGTTTGAGGTTTTAGATGTGAAATTGCAGGCTGGCGAGTTCGTTTCAAAAGTTTGTAATATTTACCAGTATGGCTTAGTATCAACTCAATTTCAAATCTCAAATCTAAAAATTCAAATTTCAAATCAATTTAGTAAAAGTAGGGTGTGCACCGCGCATATTTCAACGCTTGGTGTTTATGGGCGCACCTTACCCTATTGATATTTACCAATATTGGTCAATCTAAAATCTAAAATCTAAAATCTAAAATCTAAAATCGATTTAGGGGAGCCAGCGGGGGTGATAGCCGGCAAAGGGAAGTTCTTCTGGCTGTATTTTTGCGGGAGAACCGTCTGCGGGTATTTCTACTAAGGGTAGCAGCCAGAGGTGGCTGGTGGCGATCGACTGTCCACTATCGTTGCGGGGACTGTCTGCTGCTGAGGGAGTTGCTGCTGTGACTGATTGGTCGAAAATTAATGCCAGCCCATCGGGAGATAAACTGATTTGGGTATCTAATTGGTTGGGCAAAATCAGCAGCGGTTTGATGGTTCCTACCAAACGAGTACCCTCTTTTTTGAGGTCGATGGTGGCGATGAAAGGCTGTTCTTTGTAGCTTTCTGTTTTGAGGCGTTGGGCTAACAAACAGTAGAGACGCTGAACTTGGTTGTCTTGGTTTTTGCGGGGGTCGAAATAAACGGCCATAATGCTGCCGGGAATACGCAATATTTCTTGTTCTACACCTTGGTTATCTAAGATGAAAAGCGATCGAGTAAAGTCGCTGTTGTATTTAACATAGGCGGCGGCGGAGTTGTCGCGGGCCATCCCCAATACTTGTTCGTATTTTGGCAAAAATTCTACAGGGTCTGCTTCGGGTTTGAGGGGGACAATCGCTAATCCTTGTTTTTGAGAGATTACCATCGATTTGCTATCGGGGCGAATCATAAAATCTCCGCCTTGTTCATTTTCCAATGGTCTGGGCGCCTGTTTTTCTTCCACAATCCAAGGACTAAAATCGCCAGGATTGCGGCGGTTGACGCGCTGGACAACTATGATTTTTCCGTCTGCTGAGAGGTCAAATTTGAGGTTTTGGTAATCTTTGGAGTCTAAGATTTTGTCGATTCTACCTGCTGGGTATTTTTGTTGAGTTCCTGAGCCCGATTGGGGATTGAGGCCGGTGGTGACTGTGAATAGTTCTTGATTTAGGGTGCCGCGAGTACGGGCGATCGATCGATCTGTGGCGGAGAATAAAATGCGATCGCTGTCAGGATACGGTTTAAAATCGGTAACGACTAAATCTTTGGGAGTCAGCGCTATCGGTTTCGAGTCGCTGCTGGTGAGATTGACTAGCATTAATCTGCTTTCTGTTTCGCCTTGGACGCCGATGTAAGCAAAAGCTCGATCGCGGCTGCGAAAGGAACTGCTAAACGGTTGCATTGGCGTTCCTTTATTTTGGTTGTTGTCTCCGAAATACTTGTCTGTTGCTCCGGCGAGTTTTACTGTGTAGGTAACGCCGTAGGGTGCTGGATCTTTGAGGGTGTAAGCCATGCGTCTGCCAGCCCAACTAAATTTACCGGGGAGGGGGGGTTCTAGCTTTAAGTTTTCCTCGACGGTGGAGTGGTTCATCGGCCGAAAGAATGTGAGGATAAAGCCAGTATCTTCGGCGCCGATTTGTTTGTTTTCCCAGGTAAATTCTCGCACTCTGGGTGCTGTGCGATTGCCGCTCAGCAGCAGCAGCCCTATTAAGAAGCTCAGCACTAGCATGAGGACGATCGCCGTGCGGTCGATCGGCTGTTTGAATGGCAGAATAGCTAAGCGTGAAGGATTATTTTTTTTGTTAAAAATACTCACAAATCTTTCTCTCCTACTTCTGCTTACCATTTACTGCCAAATTTTCCCTATTAAATTTTACAGTTTTGGACCCAATCCTAACACTCACCAAGCCATTTTTTTGCCACAGTAAATAGCTGCCACGAGTTATTTTCCGTAACACACCTAGTTTTTGAAACTGGTGGTGCCTCCAGGACTGAATGAAACTTAAGATATTAAGTAGGTGGGACACGCGGCACTTTCAACAGGTTTGTTTACTGAAACAGTTGATTGATAGGTATTAAATCCACCGGTGATATTTTATCAATCGGCAGACCCAAACCAAAAGCGACTCTACAGCAAATTAGAGTTGCCAGCACCCCTACAAACAGTGCTGTTAATTGAATATCCTGCCAAAAACAAGTTAGTCCTTCTTTCCACAAACCGTAGTTCGTTACTGCATAGGTAGGAAGGTCGCCGAGAGCTACAGCAATCACGGCACCTAAATTACCTTTTAAGTGGTATCCCAGCGGTATACTTATACATAGATTCACAAAAGTCACCAAATTGCCCATAGCTGCGTACTGAGACTTCCCTACTGCTAACAGACAAGAACCCATCATATTGTGGAGGGTGGTGTGCCAGATACCTAAAGCCAAGATGGGCATCATCCAAGATGCCGCCGCATACTCTTTCCGATACAGTGTTAAAATTAACTGATCTCCGAAGCTCACAAAAATTGCTAAACCTACGGCTAACGGTATTAGAATTAGCTTGCGGTTATTGAGTATCTTCGTGCGCAACTCCTCCCGCGGCAACTCTGCCAGCAGAGAAATCGAGGGAAAAATCACCCTCCCGCTAATGGCGATGATTACTTGGCGCGGCATATCGCCGAGAGTAAAAGCGATGCCGTAAATGCCCAACATTGTTAAAGTAAATATTTTCCCGAGGATGAGTCTATCGGCTTGAGAACACAAGAAATACAAAGCCGTAGACAAAAATATCCATTTACCATAAGAAAATATTTCTTTAGCTGCTTCTTTATCCCAAGCAAAACGGTTTGACTTGCCGGGAATCAAAAAATGGCTCCATACTACCTCCATTAAAGCTCCAGTAAAGCCGCCTGCAACGATCGCCCAGATGCTGTGATCGAACCAGGCCCAGACAACCATCACTGTAGTAGAAACGATCTGTATGACCAACTGAAAAATTACTACTCTCTTGACTGCCATCTGCCGGTTGAGGCTGGATACAGCAGTCGAGTTGAACCCTGTTACTAGGGTATTTATACCTATTATTGGAATCAACCACAGGAGACGGGGTTCTCCATAAAAACTAGCAACTGGGTAAGTAATTATAATCAAACAAATAAAAATGAAAAAGCTGCGAATGACTTGCAGTGTCCAAGCGGTATTGAGAAATTCACGCTCTTCCCCGCGTTTGTTCTGGATGATGCTTGGGCCTAGACCTATGTCTGAAAATAAGTGGATCCCTGTGATGAAAACGTAGGCTAGACCCATCAGACCAAATAGTTCTGGCAAAAGCAGGCGGGTCAGGATTAAGTTACTGGCAAATCGGATAATTTGACTGCTTCCATAGCTGGCGAGCGTCCAGGCGGCACCTTTGATAGCTAATTTTTTTTCTAATGACATATACTCAGAATTTATTTTCCAATTACGAGTGTAGTTGCTGAATTTGTTATTTGCAACTTCTACAGGATGTTGCTGCCACTTTTATAGCTGACTTTACCGTATCTTCATCTGTATACGGAGGTTGGGTCTGGACAGTCCATCTCGCAATCAAAGATAAAAGTTAATCTCTTACTTACTCCGCATCTAATAATCATAAGGGTTTTTTGGTTCGGAAATTGGTTTGAGGGAGGATGCTTGAATGATTAATTTGCGCTTGCCTTGGAGTTCTTCTACGATCGTTTCTCCTTCTATTTCTAGCCAACTGTCTGGGGCAAAGGCGGCGCGGCTTTGACCGATCAGTAATTTTACTGGCAAGCCGATCGGATAGGCGTCGGCCGCGCAGCAGGTAATGATAAAACGCCCGAGCCACATATATTGTTCTGTTAGGTTAGGGGGGTGAATTACAAATCCTTGAACTTTGACTTTTTGACCTTTGTATGTATCGGGTTCTGGATTTAAATTTAACAGTCGCACCCATTCGACGAGCGATCGCTTTTCTGGTTTTGTAGTATTGCGAAATTCTTGGGGTTGCAGTCTGGTGATAGGCAGGGATTCGGTGAGGCCTCGTTCTAATGCTGTCTGGCTGGTAAATGTGCGTGGGGTTGTTAATAAACCAATTAATGCGACGCTCAACATTAAGGTGCTGCCAATACTGGGGGGAAACAAAGTAACGTGTTCAACTTCTGTGATTCTGAGAGAGTTATTTGCTGGTGATGTCCGCGATTGCTTTGTGGTGCGATCGAGTTTTAAGAGTTCCCAAGTTTTTAAACCCCCAATCACCATTAAGCCGATTCCTCCAGCTAAAGTCAAGCCAAAGTAATTGGGGTGAATGAGAATGCTTAATTTGCCGGTGATCCAATATTTAAGAAGCAGTATTCCCCACGCTAAGATAGCTAAGGCGTCCAGCCAGGGGCTAATTTTTTTAATATTCATTTTTTTTAAAGAGTCATTGAGAATTGGGAATTGAGACGTTGAAGGAAGAAGAAAAAAGGCCGAAGAAAAGGGAATAATAAAGAAGGGAGAAAAAAAGGCAATAACAAAGAAGAAAGATGGAAAAAACAGCTATTCTTATATCTGTGAATTCCGTCTCGTGGAGCAACGTAATTGAAAATCGCCAATCTAAAATCGTATTAGTTGTCTGTTTGAGCTAGTTTATTAACCTAAATGCAAGTTGACAGCGAGGGTCATTAAAAAGGTTAACTGAGCTGCCAAAACAATTAAGTAAACTACGGCTCGACCCTTAAAAATTGACAGCATTAAACCGATGCCTTTGAGGTCAATCATCGGGCCGAAAACGAGAAATGCTAACAGCGAACCGCTGGTAAATGTGGAAGCAAAAGACAGGGCAAAAAAGGCATCTACTGTGGAACAAATCGATACGACTGTCGCTAATAGCAGCATGGCTAGAATCGAGGAAACGGGGCCTTGACCGAGGTTGAGAATTAGTTCGCGGGGGGCGCCAACTTGAATGATGGCCGCGATCGCACTTCCGATTACCAACACTCCTCCCAATTCGCGCAACTCCTGTACCATAGTATCTAAAAGCAGGCGCAGACGCTCTTTAGAAACGCGGTGAAACATTGAGGAACGTTTCGAGGTTTTTTCTGTTTTGCCTGTTTGTAATGGCTTCCAGTCGTCTTGTAGCAAAGATTCGATCGGCACCGCCCCCCCTGGCTGACCGAGCATAAATGTTCCCGACTGCAACAGCAGCGGAGTGTTGGCTTGGATGAGCTCTTGTTCGGAAAACTCGGGTTTTAGTAGAGGGATAGCGCGGGCTACAGAGGGGTGCAGCAGAGGCCGCAAGTCTTTTTGGGCGCTGAACACCCAGCCGATAATTGTGGCTGTGATTAGGGAAAATACCACCCGCAAAACTACAATTTCTGGCTGATCGCGAAATGCCGTCCAAGTCGCCCAAATTACCACGGGGTTGATGGTGGGGGCTGCGAGCAAAAAGCCGATCGCGGCTGGTGCGGGCACTCCCTGCATCAATAGCCTGCGGGCTACGGGCACGTTACCGCACTCGCACACGGGAAACAAAAAGCCGATCAAACTGCCCATCAAAGCCCCCAGTAGAGGGTTTCGGGGGATGCGGGATACGAGTTTGCGTTCGTCTACAAACCCCAGCAGCAAACCTGAAAATAAAACTCCCAGCAGCAGAAAAGGTATTGCCTCTACTAACAAGCTGAGAAAAAGGGTAAAAGCATTGTTTAACTGATTCGTTATGCCGGGTTGCATCGAGTACCTACTGGTAGATGGCTATTTAGTTATACGTCTTTGGTAGAACTCCCTGTAGATCATACCAAAGCATAGCACTAAGTTAAGATTCAGTAGAGACTTTTTTCATCCAATCCTCTATCTTATACCCATCATTAAAAGTCGCAGAGCCTGGTAAGGAGACGGCCGTACTGTTTCCCTATAGATATGGCGTAGAATATATATGTGTCCCTGGGTATAGGATTAAATTAAAAATTTAATAAGGCCTTTTATGGGCGGGAATTCGTAGAGTTTATAATTTAATCAATGCTAGGTTGTGAATAAGTTGAATAGTTACAGTTGTTTGAATTACACTCAAAATTTCTGCCTGATATCTAATTCGGTGGTATCGAAATTGATATGATTCACAGTCAGGACAACGCGCCTGGCCGTTTCCCTACAATTAATCGGCGGGCGATGGTTAGATATTTCATCGAAAAAAATTGATTATTTTGGGGTAGGGAAACGGCATTGCCGTGTCTTCAGTCTCAAATGCCGTAGCTTGTGGGGCAGGACACCATCGCGGTTATTTTGCAACCTAAAACTCAGGGACGCGCACCCACGGGTACATTCGACCGCGAGGCGGGCGATCGGGCAATTCCGATTTTCCTCTATTGTCACTTAATTATTTTTTTTCAGCTACGTAATTTTATTAACAATAGGTTAAGACGAGAACTCAATGTTAATTAATAGTTAAATAATTAAACCAAGCGTTAATACCGCTCAAGTCAGTATAAAATAAAGTCAGGTATAATTACCAGGGCGCATTTATCTCGGTGATAAGCTGTTCACCATTTAAATCTCAGAGGCTATGTAAGCAAGTATTGGGTTTCAGGCTCTGAAATACGCAGTTTAAATGCTAAACAGCTTACTCAATCTTGCCTAATACTCTAAGTGGTAAAATTTTCCTTACTACAGTCAGTTTTTTGTGTAATTAAAAATTAAGTTTGCCACGGGGATGCCGGTCAAAGCACTCAGCAACTCACCTGTTGACCTTTGGTAGCTGAATGTCTGCTGGCAAATAGAACCCCAAAAAAGCGTGCTGATAAATTTATGTTGAATACCTCCTGCGTAGAAAGACCCGTCCAACCCATCTCCGAGGCTGATCTAGGAGAACTTTGTTTAGACTCTACTCTCCAACAATTGTCGCTTTACGATTTTCAGGTAGAAGCTACGGATTGGGGAATGCGAATTTCTCAGATGTTAGAAGCTAATCCGCTGTTACCGGGAGTCATTGTGACCCATCAAGGTGAATTTGCCGGTATGATTTCCCGGCGGAGATTTTTAGAATTTATCAGCCGTCCTTTTGGGCGAGAATTATTTTTAAAGCGACCAGTGAGGGCTTTGTACCGCTTTGCCGAAACTGAGAGTTTAATTTTTCCCAGCAATACTTTAATTGTGGATGCAGCAAGGAAGTCGCTGTTGCGATCGAAAGAACTGCTTTACGAACCGATTGTTGTTCAAGTGTCGCCTCAAACTTATAGTTTGCTAGACGTGCACGAACTGTTAGTAGCCCAATCCAATATTCACGAACTAGCAACAAAATTGCTGAGGCAGCAAACTCAATCTCAACTAATTCAAACCGAAAAACTAGCGAGTTTGGGGCAGATGGTAGCTGGAGTCGCCCACGAAATTAGAAATCCCGTCACCTGCATCAGCGGAAATCTCGGCTTTTTGTCCAACTACTCGAAAGACCTCATGGAGTTGCTGTCTGCTTACGAACACATTGTGGGTGACAGCGAAAAAATTGACCAACTCAAAAAACACATAGAATTTGATTTTTTGCAAGAAGATTGGGTGGAAATTCTCAAAAGTATGAAAGTTTCATCGCAGAGGCTGACCGAACTCGTCACCAGCCTGCACACCTTTTCTCACATGGACGAAACCCACTTGAAGCAAGCTAACATCCACGAATGTATTGACAGTACGCTACTAATTATGAAAAACCGTCTCAAGTACAGTATTGAAGTAGTTAAAAGCTATGGTGATTTGCCTTTAGTCAAGTGTTACTCTGGTCAGTTGAGCCAGGTATTTATGAATATCATTAGCAATGCGATCGACGCTTTGGAAGAGGTAAAAGCAGAAAAAGATTTTATGCCTGCGATTACTATTGAAACCGAGGTAATAGACAGTTCTGACGGAGACTGCGTGAATTCGGAATTAATTCAAAATTATGTTATGGGCGATCGGCACAATGCAAAACAGCTATCCTGCACCAGCCAAAACGGCGACTTATGCCCACAAGCAGCGGAAAAAAATCAAAATAACGCTTGGATAGCCATCCGAATTGCCGATAACGGGCCGGGAATTCCGCCCGAAATTCAGCGGCGGATTTTTGAGACATTTTTCACCACTAAACCTGCGGGGAAAGGTACCGGTTTGGGATTGGCAATTACCCATCAAATTGTTACGGAAAAGCATAAAGGCAAGTTAAATTTGCATTCAACCCCCGGTACAGGTACTGAATTTGAAATTTTGTTGCCATTGATTTGAAGGAAGTTCGGCAACGAGCAATGTACGGGATGTAACGGATAGTAACGGATGGAAGAGGGAAGTTCGGCAACTGATTCGCTCGACGGATGTAACGGAATGCCCGATGCCAAATTCCCACTCTCCCACTGTCTTTTGTTTAAGCTCTTAGCTGAACTGGCATTACCAAGAATGTAGCATTAACTCCGCCCAAAGGCTGGAAAATTACGGGAGCTAAAGCACCGTTTAATTGCAGTTGAATTTCTGGGGATTGAGCAGTTTTCAAAATGTCAATTAAGTATTTCACGTTGAAAGCAATATCTATGCTATCTCCAGAAATCTGTGCCGGCATTGACTCTTTGCCACAGCCGACATCTTTAGCATCTACAGACAAAGTAATTTCCTGATTCTCCTCGTCGATGCTGCATTTGAGAATATTATTTTTTTGGTCTGCAAACACGGCAATTCTTTCTACTGCTGCTAAAAAAGATCGCCTTTCTAAGGTAATTTGCCGCTCAAAAGACGGCGGAATCAACTGCCGGTATGCGGGATATTGCCCTTCCAAAGTGCGGGTTGTTAGCCGCTGGTCTGCCCATTCAAACACTACTTGACCGTGTTCAAAATGCAGGGTGACCGGTTCAGTCCACTGCCGCATCACCAGCATTCTTTCTACTTCCCGCAATGCTTTAGCCGGGACTGTCACCTCAAATTCTTCTTGGGTTTCTTCGTCTTCAGCTTTTTCATTGGCAGTTTGAACTACTGCCAATCTGTGGCCGTCTGTAGCTGCAAATTCCAAACAATCTTGCAATACCTTTAAATGCACGCCTGCAAGTACCTGTTTTGCCTCGTCGGGGCTAGTAGCAAATAAAGTTCCTTTGAGTCCTTCTATCAAGGCTTCCGGCGGCAATTTGAGGATTGTTCCGGCTTCGATTGCAGGCAATTCTGGGAATTCTTCCGGGCCCATGCCTCTAACTTGGTAGCTGCCAGAACTGCAAGTGAGATATGCTACGGTGTCTCCCGCTTCGTCTTCTAAAGTAATCTCTCCATCTGGGAGTCTCGAAACAATATCGTTAAGCAATTTAGCGGGTATGGTAAAACTGCCGCCGCCCGTCACTTCTGCTGCAAAGCTGGTACGAATGCCCAAACTGAGATCGAAAGCTGTCAAGCTAACCCGCTGATTTTCCTCATCCGCTACTAAGAGCACGTTGGCTAGTACCGGATGTGTCGGGCGAGAGGGAACGGCCCGACTTACCAACGAGAGGTTGGCGTTGAGGTCACTTTGGGTGCAAACCAATTTCATGAGAGGAAGGTTAATTAACCGGATTTGAAACAGAAACAAATGGTATCACAGAAAGCCGGCGGGTCAGTTTTTCTGTGTGTAGGGGTTAAGCATGGGGCTAGAAACCGGGTTTCTCGGCAAAATTTTGCCTGTAAAAAGGAGAAATCTTCGTAGAAACCGGGTTTCTGAGGTTAGGGCGCGTCGCAAACTATTTGTGTAGGGTGTGTAGGGATCAGCAGTTTTTTTTATTTATTGAATTATTTTTGTATTGATCGCCCTGTGGAAACTGTGGAAAAAAAAGCTAACTGCTTGCTGGGCGTCACTTATACGTAATAAATACCTGTGGAAAACTTGTGGAAAAGCTGGTGCGGTTGATCGCCTTTTTTTGTGCAAAAGCTGTTTCGGGCGATCGAGTAAAGTTTTCCACAAACAGAGGGCCAATTTTCCACAGGTTTTTCCACAGGCAAGATTGTCTATTATGGGGCATTGGGAATTGGGAATGGGAATTGTTGACTGTTGACGGCGTTGACTGTTAACTGTTGACGGCGTTGAGTGATGACAACTGACAACCGACAACAGACAACTGACTTCAAATTAACTTTTGCGGCTGACAACGTTAATTCGATCGCTCAACTGACGCAAAGTTTGGGCCAAATTCGGGTCAGTGTTGCGCAACTGAGCAATTTTGTCACAACTGTAAAGCACAGTCGTGTGGTCTTTTCCGCCGAACACTTCGCCAACTTTCGGCAAACTCAAACCTGTATGCTGCCGAATTAAATACATCCCTATTTGACGGGCGAGACTAATTTCTCGCCTCCGGGAAATGCCTTTCAAATCTTCAACAGAAACATCAAACGCCTCGGCCACAACTGCAATTACTGCATCGGGAGTCGCCTCTACGCTTTCTGTTTGCGGGTTCAAAACCGGGGTGATATTCTCCACGGTCATCGGCAAACCGGTAATTGAAAGATATGCTACCGCCCGAATCAAAGCACCTTCTAATTCCCGAACGTTGGAAGTGTAACTAGAAGCAATATATTCAATGACATCTCGCGGCAACCGCATATTTTCATACTCAGCTTTTTTCTGCAAAATTGCCATCCGAGTTTCCAAATCTGGCAATTGAATGTCGGCAATTAATCCCATCGAAAATCTGGAACACAAACGCTCTTGCAGGCGGGGGATTTGCTGTGGCGGACGGTCGGAAGCTAAAACTACTTGGTTTCCCGATTCGTGCAAAGTATTAAAAGTGTGAAAGAATTCTTCTTGAGTGTATTCTTTGCCTTCAAGAAATTGGATATCATCTATTAATAAAACATCTGCTGCCCGATAATGATCGCGGAAAGTTTGCATACTGTCTTTACGAATGGCGGCGATTAAATCGTTAGTAAATTTTTCAGTAGAAACGTAAAAAATCTTGGCGTTGGGGTCAATTTCCAAGCGATAATGACCGATCGCCTGCATCAAATGAGTTTTGCCCAAACCAACGCCACCGCACAAAAATAGGGGATTGAATTCTCTGCCCGGAGACTCGGCTACCGCGAGGGAGGCCGCGTGAGCCATGCGGTTGTTAGAACCGACGACAAAGCGGGAAAATAGGTATTTGGGGTTTAAATTGGCGGGTTTGGGGGGGTGAAGCGAGGGGCTTTCGGGGACATCGGAGGCGATGGGGGACGGCCAAATCATGGCGGAGTCACTGCTGCCGCCTGTTTCGTTTCCTCCGGCAATTGTCAAGTAAATGTCTACGGGATAGCCGAGAATTTCTTCGACTGCATCGGCAATGGTTTTGACGTAATATTTTTGCAACCAATTGCGAGCAAAGGGGTTGGGGGCGCTGACGATCAAACAGTTATTTTCGAGTTGTTCGGCCCTGGCAGTTTTGATCCACGTCTCAAAGCTAGGTCTGCTCAGTTGTATCTGGAGACGTTCAAGTATCTGATTCCACAGACTTTCGAGGGGAATGTCCACTGCTAACCTCTGCCGCTCGGCATTCAAGATATTAATTCTACTCTAGAGAGTTTAGTCCTCAGATGCTAAAGTTTAAGGGAGTCTGCCGTAGCACGGGCGAGGGCGGGACGCCATCGCCCAAAAATTTTGCGGCTCTGCAGTCCAAACCAGGTATCGGGGATCTGCTCAGCAAATATTTAGATTTGGCAGGAAAGCCTAAAAACGTGGCCATGAAAAGTTCTACTGGCAAATTTTGGAAGCAACCGGCAATTTACATATTGCTGCTGGTAACGGGAGCCGGGGCCGCCATGTTGGGCGATCGTCTGACGGTTTCTCAATTTCGTGCAAATTCTGGCGATTCGGGACAAAGGGCGCTCGAACCGAAATTGCAACTGCCTCCTAATGCAAAGGATCGAACTAGCAAAGTCTTGCCGCCTGCTTCCTTGTCGGGCGACGCGGCTAATGTGAATTTTATTGTGGCTGCGGTGGCAAAAGTTGGCCCGGCAGTGGTTCGGATCGATGCTTCGCGCCGGGTGAAACCGGAAAATAGAGGGCTGTCGCCGGAAGATTTTTTTGGCATACAACCGAATTCGGGCGGCAGGGGCGGGATCGAACGGGGCACTGGTTCGGGTTTTGTCATCGGTGCCGACGGCGTGATTCTCACTAACGCTCACGTTGTAGAGGGAGCCGATACGGTAAATGTAACTCTCAAGGACAGCCGCAGCTTTCAGGGGCGGGTGTTGGGGGCGGATAAGGTGACGGATGTGGCTGTGGTGAAGATTGAGGCGAATAATCTGCCTGTGGTGCCGATCGGCAATTCGGATAAGCTGTTGTCTGGGGAATGGGCGATCGCGATCGGCAATCCTTTGGGTTTGGACAATTCCGTAACTGCGGGGATTATTAGCGCTACGGGGCGATCGAGCTCTGATGTGGGCGTGCCTGACAAGCGGATCGGTTTTATTCAAACAGACGCTGCAATTAATCCGGGGAATTCTGGTGGCCCGCTGCTGAATGCTTCGGGCCAAGTTATTGGCATGAATACGGCGATTATTCAAGGTGCTCAAGGATTGGGGTTTGCGATTCCCATTCAGGCGGCCCAACAGGTGGCGAAGGAACTGATTTCGACGGGGAAAGTCGAACACGCTTATTTAGGCATTGAAATGGCGACGCTGACTCCGGAGGTTAAGCAGCAAATTAACAGCAATGCTAACAGTAGCCTGCGAGTTGCAGTCGATCGGGGTGTGGCTATTGTTAGCGTTGTTCCTAATTCTCCGGGAGCAGCAGCCGGTTTGCGCGCTGGAGATGTGATTCAAAAGATTAATAATCAGCCGATTATTCAGTCGGAAGCTGTTCAGGAGTTCGTGCAAAATGCTAAGGTTGGCGGTCTGTTGCCAATGGAAATTAACCGCAACGGGCAAATAGTTAATTTGACTGTTAAAACGGGGAGTTTGCCCGTTCAAAAAGTTCGATAAGAAGGAAGAAGGAAGAAGGAAGAAGGAAGAAGGAATAAGGAAGAAGGAAGAAGGAAGAAGGAAATAATAATTTGTCAGTAGTTAACGACTAACCAATAACCACTAACCAATAGCTATGGCAGAAATATTACAAATTTCTCAATTAGGAAATCCCGTACTGCGCCGCCCGTCGCAAGTTGTCGAGAATATTAAGGACGATCGCATTCAACAGTTGATTGACAGCTTAATCTTTACAGTACAGCAGGCAAACGGAGTGGGGATTGCCGCCCCTCAAGCGGCTCAGTCCGATCGCCTGTTCATCGTCGCATCGCGCCCCAACTTGCGCTATCCCCAAGCACCCAACATGGAGCCCACAGCGATGATTAATCCCCGGATTGTGGCTGCATCAACAGAGACAGTCAAAGACTGGGAAGGCTGTTTGAGCATTCCGGGGATTCGGGGATTGGTGCCGAGAAGTAGGGCGATCGAGATAGAATACACCAGTAGAGACGGCAAACTCCACCGACAAGAATTGACCGACTTTGTGGCCAGAATTTTTCAACACGAACACGACCATTTAGATGGAATCGTGTTTTTAGACAGAGTGGAAAACACCCACGAATTGATGACAGAAGACGAGTACCAGCAGCAATTTGTCAAGCTACTCTAAGCAAAAGCATCCAGCGTACAAGCCCCCGGATTAATCCGCAGGGTCAATTCTTCAATTATCCAATCTCAAATCCAAAATCTCAAATCTAAAATCGATTGATGAGTACCAAAAGGAAATTGTCAACCTGCTATAGCCGCAAGCATTCAAGGTACAAAGCGCCCGGATTTATCCGTGGGTTCAATTATAAAATCTAAAATCTAAAATCGATTGACTGAGGATGAGTACCAGCAGCAATTTGTCAAGCTACTCTAATAATTGATATAATTGCGATCAATAACGCCAGTGATGTTATCAATAGGAGGGCGAATGTCTATCAATTTGGAAAAAGGCGGGAGAATCAATCTCTCTAAAGAAGCACCGGGGCTAAAAAATGCCGGGATTGGTTTGGGATGGGATACCAATTCTACAGACACCGGCGCAGCGTTTGACTTAGATGCTTCCGTGTTTATGTTGGGGGCTACTGGCAAAATTCCTAGCGAAAAATACTTTGTTTTCTACAACAACAAGGAGTCGCCGGACACTGCTGTAATACATCTGGGAGATAGCAGAACCGGAGAAGGATTTGGCGATGATGAAACCGTTACAGTCGATTTAACCAAAGTCGATCCGGCGGTGGAAGAAATTGTGTTTGTGGTAACTATTCACGAAGCAGAATCGAGAAGGCAAAACTTCGGTCAAGTGCGGAATGCTTTTATCAGGATTTACGACACTACTACTAACACAGAGGTAACGAAGTACGATTTAGACGAGGATTTTTCTAGGGAGACAGCGGTAGAGTTTGGCAGACTTTACAAGAAAGACGGTGAGTGGAGGTTTCAAGCTGTAGGACAAGGCTACAATTCCGGCTTGCAAAGCTTTGTAGATAAGTATGCCTGATAAAAGGTCGATCGCTCCTAGCTAAATAAATCGAGGGGAAATTCGGAAGCAGGAATGTTTCCCTCGATTTTAACCCAGACTCATGAGGTGACAAACCAGATGGGAATTCAATTAAAGAAGGGCGAAAGATTTAATCTTTCTAAAACATCTCCTAATTTAACAAAAGTTGCGATCGCGCTGGGTTGGGAAGTAGAAAATGAACTAAATTTCTCGGACTCAAACCCGCAAAGCTGCGATATCGATGCCTCTGTTTTTGCGTTAGGTGGGGACGGCAAAATTCCCGATGAAAGATACTTTGTATTTTACAATAACTCGCAGTCGCCGGACGGAGCGATCGCCCATTCGGGAGATAATCAAACAGGTCAAACTCAAGGAGATGACGAGACAATTTATGTAGACTTAGAAAAAGTAACGGCTACTGTTGAGGAAATGGTTTTTGTGGTCACGATTCACGACGCACAAGCTAAACATCAAAATTTTAGCCAAATCAGAAATGCTTTTATCCGATTGTACGATCGCCAAACCGACAGCGAACTAGCCCGGTATGATTTAACAGAAGCTTTTTCTGAAGAAACAGCAGTCGAGTTTGGACGGTTGTATAAAAAAGAGGCAGCTTGGAGATTTCAGGCCGTAGGACAAGGATATAAAGCAGGGTTGCAGAGTTTTGTTGACAAGTATCATTCTGAGATTCAACAGCAAGAAAAACCAGCAGAACCTAGATTACCAGTTATTGAAGATAGCCACCAAAGTCAGAAAGCTATAGCATTAGACAAAAAGCTTCAGGAGAAAGCGCCGCACATTTTCAATCTTGCTAAGAAAGCCGATATCTCGCTCAAGAAAGCAAATCTAACAAATCACAATGCTCAAGTAGCGCTTTGCCTCGATATTTCTGCTTCCATGTCTTCCCTATACCGTTCAGGAAAAATTCAGCGTTTGGCCGAGAAGATTTTGGCTTTGGGATGTCGGTTTGATGACAACGCAGCAATAGACATATTTCTGTTTGGAGTCAACCCGCACAATCCCGGTGAAATGTCGATCGACAATTTCTCAAACTTCATCCACCATATACTGCAACAGTATCCTTTAGAAGGAGGTACTTACTACGGTAAAGTGATGAAGGAAATTAGAAAGTTCTATTTTCCTGACGGTCGCGGTAGCAGGCGCAACGCAGCTATTAAAGCCGATCGACCTGTCTACGTGATGTTTGTCACTGATGGAGAAACTGCGGACGAATCGCAAAGCAAGCAGCAGCTAAAATGGTCGTCCTATGAGCCGATATTTTGGCAGTTTATGGCGATCGGTAAGTCGCAGAAAGATGTCAAAAGTAAGGGAGTTCGCGGGTGGTTAGCAAGAGCCGTAGCGAGCGATTTTACATTTTTAGAACAGCTTGACGAAATGGGCGATCGCTACCTAGACAACGCCGATTTCTTCAGTTTAGAAGACCCGGAGCATATTGCCGATGAGGAATTATACGATTTGTTGACAGCAGAATATCCCCATTGGGTAAAATCAGCGCGAATCAAAAATCTCTTACCCTAGAAACAGCTTTTGCTGCCCAACAAAATCCTAGCTTAGGGCAATCATTCAACTTCACCATAAACCTTACAGAATCACAAAACTATGGCTATCAACTTAACAAAAGGACAATCGATCGTTCTCAGCAAAAGCGAATACGACTTGTCCAGACTGACAATGGGTTTGGGCTGGGATGTTGCACAAGCTAAAAAAGGTCTTTTCGGCCGAAGCAGTGGTGCAAATTTTGACTTAGATTCCTACGCTTTGCTGCTGGGAGAAAATGGGAAAATAAAGAACTACAAAGAGGATGTAATTTATTACTCTCATTTGGAGTCAAATGACAAAACAGTTGTTCACTCAGGCGACAATCTCACGGGGGAGGGAGAGGGAGACGACGAACAAATATTGGTGAAATTGAGTTCTTTGTCAGCACAATATCACAAAATAATTTTGGGAGTAAATATTTACGATGGGAAAGAGAGAAAACAGCATTTTGGCCTGGTACAAAATGCTTTCGTGAGGGCTGTAGATGCCGCCGGGAAAGAAATAGCTCGCTATCGCTTGTCTAATGACCCATCTTATGAAGGAAAATTAAATATGTTGATGGGAGAAGTTTATCGAGAAGGCGGCGAGTGGAAGTTTAAGGCTTTGGGAAATCCTTTGGCTGAGGATATGAACGGTGTTGTCGGTTCATTTATGCGGTGATAAGTCGATCCAGGTAATCGTCGCGCTCGCTGTTATAGTCCCGACTTCTTAAAGAAGTCGGGGATATGCGTCTTCTGGCTAATTTAATCCCGATTCAGAAAAAGCCCGACCGATTTCTGAAGCGACATTTAACTGGGAAGACCAATGTTGCAGGTAAGCCCTATCTAACGAATCTGCTTGAAGTTTCATCACTCCTAGAATATATCGCCATTGCTTGTCTGACTGAAATCTTGACATTCTGTACCAAATGAGTTTTTGCAAAATTATATCTTCTGGGCTACAGATATAAAAGGTTAATTCTGGTCTGTCGTCTGGGTAGAATTGCTGTCGGCGATCAAGCTGAGATTGTTCGTATTCGCGATCGGGTTTAATCAAATAAATGTCTGCTTTAATGGCTGTCTCTAGATGAATGACGTTGAAACTTGAACTTCTCCCCCTCAAAGCGTCTTCAACTGCAATATCGCTGATGTAGAATTCGCTTTGCATTGCTTGCATGAGGGACTGAGTTTGTTCTTTTCGGATGCTGATAGCAATGTCTGCATCCTGAGTAGATCTGGGTTCGCCGTGAGCGGAACTAGCAATGGAACCGCCAACATAGTAGGGAATTGACAGTGTATCTAGGATGTTACCAATTTTAGCTGCTAACCAGATCGGATCTTGCATTACAAGTTTTGTCTCTAGTAATTGGGCAATTTCAATAAATTCTTGTCCTAAAGTTGCTTTGATAAACTCTTGTTTGAGGTAGATGGAATCTAATTGAGGGTTGCGTTTTTTGATTCCCGACAAGGCTAATTGGCGGCAGCCCCTCGTGGCAGCAGAGGCTAATGCTAATCTCTTTGCGGGTGGCATTTGCCTCCACAGATTAAACTGGATGATTTCGGCCTCAATACAAGTGTCTAATGCTTGAGACTGATATTTAGGTTTTAGGGTAACTGACTCACTTAAAATCATGTGCGATCGGTGGGTTAGTTAAATAAACAAAAATATTATAACGGGCGCTATAATTATTATTATAAATGTCATAAATATTAATATTTAGCTGCCTATAGCGAACTCCCCGACTTCTCTAATAAGTCGGGGAAGTGAACTGAAATAAAATATTTTACGAATCTTTAACAGGTCGCATTGTCGGGAACATCACCGCATCTCGGATGCTTTGAGTATTAGTTAAAAGCATCACCAATCTGTCTACACCGATACCCATTCCGGCACAGTTAGGCATTCCCAAAGATAGCGCTTGGATAAAGTCTTCATCCATTGGATGTGCTTCGTCATCGCCCGCATTTTTCTGTGCTAACTGTTCCTCAAACCGCTTTCTTTGCTCTTTCGGATCGTTCAATTCAGAGAATCCGTTCGAGTATTCTGTACCGTTGATAAATAGCTCGAAACGTTCTACAAATCCTGGCTTGCTGCGATGTCCTTTTGCTAAGGGGCTGACTTCAACAGGGTAGTCGATGATGAATGTAGGTTGAATTAGTTTAGGAACAACTAATTTGTCAAAAACTGCATACAGCACGTAGCCTAAACTCTGTTGTTCTAACTTAGACAGATGCAATTCTAGCTTGGTTGCAGAAGCGAGCGCACTTTCTAAGTCCAAACTGTCAAAATCCAGCCCAAACTCGTCTCTGACAGCTTCTACCATCGTTTTCACTTGCCAGTGTTTGCCGCTGAAACCAGGATATTTTTCGCTGTAGTCGAACTTGCGTTCTAAACTAATCGTTTCCCCCTGATTTTCAATTTCCTTGACATCCCCAAATACCGCTGCCGCTGCGAAACAAATCACATCTTCGACAACTCCTAAAATGTCGAAAACATCAGCATAAGCTTGGTAAACTTCTAAAGAGGTAAACTCAGGATTGTGGGTGCTGTCAATCCCCTCATTTCTAAAGGCTTTCCCTAGTTCAAATACTCGCTCGAAACCGCCGCAAATTGCTCTTTTTAAGAATAATTCTGGAGCCACTCGCAAATACAAATCTACCTCTAAAGCATTGTGGTGAGTGATGAATGGCTTAGCAGCAGCACCGCCATAAATAGCTTGCAGTGTTGGCGTTTCTATTTCGTAAAAATTGGCTTGCCATAGATAGGAACGGATGCTTTGAACGATGCGGCTGCGAAGCATAAAACGGTTAAGCGCATCTTGGTTGCTTGCCAAGTCCATTTCGCGGTGACGGCGGCAAACTTCGGGGTCGTTAATTCCGTAATAAGAATCGGGAAATTGAATGGTAGCTTTTGATAAAAGCTTTAATTCCCTCACTAAAATAGAAAGTTCTCCCCTGGGGGTGCGGCAGCCGATACCTTCGACGCCGACAAAATCGCCGACATCGAGCAATTTTTTAATTTGTTCAAAGCTCAAACCGACTTCGCCGGTGACGATTGCTTTCTCGATTTTGAGTTGAATTTTGTCTGTGGCGTCTTTTAAATCGATGAAACCAATTTTGCCGCTGTCTCGTTTGGAAGTGATGCGGCCAGCTAAGCGCAGGGAAATTTCTTCGGGGTCACTTTCTCCGTTTTGGAGTTCTTTTCCCGGCTGACTAAATATTTCGCGAACTTGCTTGGCTGTGTGCGATCGCGCGTAGGATTCACTGGGATACGGTTCTATGCCTTGCGATCGCAGTTCGTCTACTTTTTGACTGCGGACTTCGGCTTCACTGAGAGTCATTAGTTATTGCCTGATTAAAATTACAAATATCTGACATCTTGCACTATTCTGGCGATCGTGCGATCGAGCGTTGCTCAAAGCAACGCCCTACAAGAAAATTCACTCTTTGTGGAACAGGCATCTTGCCTGTTCGCGATCGAGCTGCAAAATGTCAGAAACACCAAACTCTATCATAACTGGTCAACATAGACCAATTTGTCAGATAATCTAGACACACTGGCGATCGACAGATGCAAAAGGTCAGTAAGGTTTTAATCCTGACGGAAGTCTTCTATCCTCTCCATCCTCCTACTCCCTCTCCCCAACAGTCAACAGTCAACAGTCAACAGACAACAATCCCTCCTACTCCCTCTCCCCAACAGTCAACAGTCAACAGTCAACAGACAACTATTGTTATCGACTGCACAAAGCGACCGAAACATTAAAAAATTAAGTTGTCTGTCGATCGCAACTGGTGAGATGATATGTAGTGCAGCCTCACGGCAGTTCCATAGAAACTGAACAGCAGAAACGCGAGCGATCGAACTCGGCTCATCGCACCTCTGTCAGAATCGACCACACACACTCTCTCTTAACATATAAAAACCAGAATTATGGCTGTTGCAACCCAATCACTCGAAGAACTCTGCATCAACTCTATCCGCTTTTTGGCCATCGATGCGGTAGAAAAAGCAAAATCAGGACACCCGGGACTGCCGATGGGCGCTGCCCCTATGGCCTTCGTGCTGTGGGATCGGTTCATGCGGTTCAACCCCAAAAACCCCAAGTGGTTTAATCGCGATCGCTTCGTCCTCTCCGCCGGCCACGGCTGTATGCTACAGTACGCCCTCCTGTACTTGACCGGCTACGATAGCGTCACCCTCGACGACATCAAGCAATTTCGCCAGTGGGAATCCAGAACCCCCGGACACCCCGAAAACTTCATGACCGAAGGCGTAGAAGTTACCACCGGTCCCCTGGGACAAGGAATTGCTAATGCCGTCGGTTTGGCAATGGCAGAAGCTCACCTCGCTGCTAAGTATAACAAGCCCGACCACACAATTGTTGACCACTACACCTATGTCATCATGGGTGACGGCTGCCACATGGAAGGTGTTTCTGGCGAAGCTTGTTCTTTGGCCGGACACCTCGGACTCGGCAAATTAATAGCCTTGTACGATGACAATCACATTTCTATTGAAGGCGACACAAGCTTGGCCTTTACTGAAGATGTCGGCAAGCGTTTTGAAGCTTACAATTGGCACGTTATTACAGTAGACAATACCGCTCTAGACGAAGATACTAACCTAGAAGCAGTTCACAAAGCTATTGAAGAAGCCAAAAAAGTCACGGACAAACCGTCCATGATTAAAGTCCGCACCATCATTGGTTACGGTTCTCCCAACAAGCGCAATTCCTACAGTGCTCACGGTGCTGCTTTGGGTAGCGATGAAGTGCAAGCAACTCGCGATTTCTTGAAGTGGGAACACGCACCGTTTGAGATTCCTGAGGATGCTTTGTCACACTTCCGCAAAGCAGTCGATCGCGGTGCTCAAGCTGAGCAAGAATGGCAGAAAGCTTTTGATGCTTATAAAGCAGCATATCCTGCTGAAGCAGCAGAATATGAGCGCACGGTTGCCGGCAAACTTCCTGAAGGTTGGGATAAAGTTTTGCCGACATACAAGCCGGAAGATAAGGCAGATTCGACTCGGAATCATTCTGGAAAATGTTTGAATGCTTTGGCAGGTGTCTTACCTGAATTGATCGGCGGTTCCGCTGACTTGGCATCTTCTAACATGACTTTGCTCAAGGGTGAAAAAGACTTCCAAAAAGGTCAGTACGAAGGACGTAACCTGCGCTTTGGTGTGCGGGAACACGGCATGGGTGCGATCGCCAACGGTATGGTACTGCACGGCGGTTTAATTCCTTACTGCGCCACTTTCTTGGTATTTGCTGACTATATGCGGGGCGCAATTCGCCTCTCTGCACTATCGGAAGCTGGAGTTATTTATGTAATGACTCACGACTCCGTAGCCTTGGGCGAAGACGGCCCGACTCACCAACCAGTTGAAACTTTAGCTTCTCTGCGCGTAATTCCAGATTTGTTGGTAATGCGCCCTGCGGATGGTAATGAAACATCCGGCGCTTACAAAGTGGCAGTTGAAAGCCGCACTCGCCCCACTTTAATGGCTTTGTCGCGCCAAAACTTGCCTAACTTGGCTGGAAGTTCGATCGAAGGAACGGCCAAAGGCGCTTACATTTTGTCTGACGACGGCGGCACTCCCGACATCATTTTAATCGGCACCGGCGGCGAAACCTACCTCTGCGTTGATGCCGCTGAAAAATTGCGCGCTGCAGGCAATAAAGTGCGCGTAGTTTCGATGCCTTGCTGGGAATTGTTCGACTTACAAGATGCCGCTTACCGCGAATCTGTACTGCCGAAAGCTGTTACTAAACGGTTGGCCGTTGAAGCAGCTTGTAGCTTCGGCTGGGGACGTTATTTGGGTTCAGAAGGCGACAGCATCAGCATCGACAGATTTGGCGCTTCTGCACCGGGTCCCGTTGCTTTAGAAAAGTTTGGCTACACAGTTGATAATGTGGTAGCTAAGGCTCAGGCGCTGTTGGGTTAATAGCAGCAGCATAATTTTTGGTGGGGCGGGCTTCGAGCTCGCCCCATTTTTTATAGCAAAAGAAAGAAGTTCGGCAACGGATTCTGTAACGGATGTAACAGATGTAACGGATTGATGGAAGAAGGCTTTAGTTATTTAGAAGATAAGGAAGAAGAAAGGAAAAGCTAAAATCTAAAATCTCAAATCGGCATCTAGGGTTTCACTTCGTTATACCTCACATCTTGCACCATTGTCAGCAACAGGCAAGATGCCTGTTCCACAAGAAAATTCATCTCTTGTGGAACAGGCATCTTGCCTGTTCATAAAAGGATTGAGAATGGTGCAACATATGAGTTATACCCAACCTAGAGCTCGCTACAGCTCGCGAATCATTGAGAATTGCTATATTAAGACTTACCGAAGAAAAACCCGTTTCTACAACAATATTCGGTTTGGCAACGAGGCATTTATGAAGAAACCGGGTTTTTAGCCCCCCGTGCCTCCAGAACAGTATATTTCAGAGAGTTAAGATAAGTTATAAGTTATTGCCTTAAATTACTCCTTCCCCATTTGCCATTCCGTTTATGATTTGGAATTTTTTAAATCAGTTGTTATTCACCGGGAATTATATTCCTCAAGGCTACTGTTACCTTTGGCAGCGAGAGCTAGTCGCGCTCCACATAGTGTCAGACTCTATAATTGCCCTGGCCTACTATTCAATACCGCTATCCCTAATTTATTTTATCGGTCAGCGAAAAGACTTACCCTTCCGCAACATCTTTTGGCTGTTGGCAGCCTTTATTATCTGCTGCGGCACTACTCATATAATGGAAGTTTGGACGCTTTGGCATCCTGTTTATTGGGTTTCTGGCAGTCTGAAAATTATTACGGCTGCGATTTCTGGTTACACCGCTTTTGCATTAATTCCTTTCGTTCCCCAAGCATTAACTCTGCTGAGTCCAACTCAATTAGGGATGATCGATTCAATACTGCAAAAAGAAATAATTGAACGCCGAGAAACGGAAGCTCGCTATCAAACTTTAACTGAAGCTTCGCCGGTAGGAATATTTTATGCAGATGCTGAAGGAGACTGCTTGTATGTCAACGAGCGCTGGTGTCAAATTTCGGGAATAACCTGTGATGAAGCTTTGGGCAAAGGGTGGTTGCAAGGCATTCATCCAGACGACCGCGATCGGGTTTTTTCTGAATGGTATAGCGCCGCGCAGGAGAAATTGCCGTTTAAATCTGAGTACCGCTTTCAAGGCATTAATCACACTCAAATCAGTTGGGTATTCGGTCAATCTGTCGGTCAAATTGGAGAAAATGGGGAGGTTAAAAGTTATGTGTGTACTATTACTGATATTACAGAACGAAAGCAGGTAGAAGATGAAAATCGACGGCTCAATGAAACTCTGGAGCATCGAGTTGCTGAGCGCACTGCTCAAATCGAAATTTCTAACCACCAATTACAAAAAGAAATAGGTTACCGCGAAAAAATTGCGCTCACTTTGTTGGAATTGACGCAACTGCAAAATGCAATTCTTAATAGCGCCAACTACACAATTATTTCTACCGATCCCGACGGTACAATTAAAACATTTAATCGGGCGGCAGAGCAACTTTTAGGTTATTCGCTAGAAGAAGTGGTGGGAAAAGCCACGTTAGCAATAATTCACGAGCCTCTGGAGGTCGCTCAAAGAGCTGAAGTTCTTTCTCAAGAATTGGGAGTGAAAATAGAGCCGGGAATTCAAGTATTATTTGCCTTGCCATGCCGGGAAATCGCTGACGAAAATGAATGGACTTACATTCGCAAAGATGGTTCGCGGTTTCCGGTACTGCTTTCAGTGACTGCCTTATTTGATAGTAACGGAAATATTAACGGTTTTTTGGGTATCGGTCAGGATATTAGCGATCGCAAACAAGCTGAAAAAGAGCTGCGTGATCTAACCAGTGCCATGCAAAATGCGGTGGAAGGCATTTCACGGCTGGATATTGAGGGGCGCTACGTGAAGGTTAACCGAGCTTACGCTCATAAATGTGGTTACGAACCGGAACAAATGCTTGGCATGGAATGGCAGCTCACCGTACATCCGGGCGATGTTGAGATGATGCTCTCAGCTTATCAGGAAATGCTAATTTCTGGAAAAGTAGAAGTTGAAGCTAGAGGAGTCCGAAAAAATCGCTCGTTTTTTTATAAGCAATTAACGATGGTAAAAGCTTGCGATGCACAAGGGATATTTAACGGTCACCACTGTTTTATGAAAGATATCACTGAACGGAAACTAACTGAAACAGCTTTGCAGGAAAGCGAATTCAAGTACAGGCAAATAGTTGAATTAGCAGAAGAAGGTATTTGGGTAATTGATAGAAATGGCCTCACGACTTACGTAAACCACGCAATGGCGCGAATGCTAGGCTATAGTGAATTAGAGATGTTCGGGCGGCCACTTTTGGATTTCATGGACGAACGGGAAAAACCACAAGCTATTGAAAATGTCGAGCGGCGCAAGCAAGGTATTGGTGAACAACACGAATTTAAATTCAAAAGCAAGGATGGCAAAGATATTTGGACTGATATGTCTACCAGTCCAGTCATGGACTCCCAGGGTAATCTGCTGTCTTGTTGCGCCTTGGTTTACAACATTACAGCCCGCAAAGAAGCAGAGCAGCAAATGCTGCAACTGACAGAAGATTTGAAGCGTTCCAACGAGGAATTAGAACAATTTGCTTATGTGGCTTCCCACGATTTGCAAGAACCGCTCCGAGCCGTTACCAGTTACACTCAATTGCTTGCCCAGCGCTATCAAGGAAATTTGGACGATCGCGCAGATAAGTATATTCATTATATTGTCGATGGCGCCACCAGAATGCAGCAGTTAATTAACGATTTGTTGGCGTATTCGCGCCTGGGAACGAGGGGTAAGGAGTTTGAGCAGGCGGACTGCAACGCTGTGGTTAAGCAAAGTATGTGCAATTTGCAAATTGCGATCGCCGAAACAAAAGCTGTAATCACCTGCGACGCGATGCCAACTGTGATGGCGGATGAATTTCAACTGGTGCAATTATTCCAAAATTTGCTCGCCAACAGCATCAAATTTTGTCGCCAAGAGATCCCGTTGATTTATATCGCTGCCTGCAGGCAAGAGAGCGAATGGGTGTTTAGTGTCCGCGATAACGGCATTGGCATCGATCCGCAGTATGCCGATCGCATTTTTATCATTTTTGCGCGCCTGCACTCCCGCCGCGAATATTCCGGTACTGGCATAGGTTTGGCGATGTGCAAGCGCATTGTTGAACGCCACGGCGGGCGCATCTGGGTGGTATCTCAAGAGGGAAAAGGAGCGACTTTTTACTTCACTATTCCTATAATTAGTACCTGAAGCCTCAAAATTCAATTTTGTTTTTATACTCAAGAGGATACGCCGGTTATGAGCGATCGAAGCACTGTTAGACCTATAGAGATTCTGCTGATTGAGGATTCTCCCAGCGATGCCGATTTGGCAATAGAAGTCCTCAGTCAGGGTAAAATATTGAATAACTTGCATTTTGTGGAGGATGGAGTCGAAGCAATCAAGTTTTTGCGCCGAAAAGAACCCTATCTCAGGGTACCCCGTCCCGATTTGATTTTGCTCGATTTGCATCTGCCGAAAAAAAGCGGTATTGAAGTGCTAGAAGAAATTAAAAGTGATCCCAAGTTAAAATTAATTCCTGTAGTGATTCTCAGCACTTCAGCAGCTCCCGAAGATATTTTTAAGTCATACTCGCTCCACGCCAACTGTTACATAACAAAACCGGTAGACTTCCTAGAATTTACTAAAGTAGTGAGGTTAATTGAGGAATTTTGGCTGGCAGTCGTCAAACTTCCTCTAAATTAAACGAACAGATGCTTTGCTTATGAGAACTCTAAAAATTTTTAACCTATGGAAATTCTGCTGGTGGATGATTTTCTCAGCGAGGCTGGGATGGAATTTATAAAAGCTGGCGACCAGCAAATTTTTAACAATTTGCAAATAGTATAAAATATGGTATAAGAAATAATCTTATTGAACAAAACAGCCTTTTCTGTTCGCCTTCTAGTCCCAATTTAGTTCTGCTTAACTTAATTTTGCCTAAAGAAAAGGTGAAAAATATTGATATAAATCTACTCAGCACTAAAGTTAAAAATGATTCCGGTGGTAATTATGACAACCTCAGCAGCCGATGAAGAGATGGTTAAGTTTTATGCCCTGTCAGCCCGGTGCTACATCACTAAGCCTATCGATTTTAGTCAAGTCGCTAAGCTCGTGAAATGGATTGAGGATTGGTGGCTGGTGGTGGTGACAGTTCCCAAATAATAATTTTCAAGTTGAAAATGTCCAGAGAAAGCAAAAAAGTTTAACCTGAGATTGGTAGAGTGAAAATTTTACAGTCAAAAATGTCAAAGCTATGTGGATTAAGATTCTGTTAGTAGAAGACAATCCTGCTGATGCTGATTTGCTTGCAGAACTGTTAGAAGTATCTGTGGGTGTCGAGTGGGAACTGGTGTCTGTTGAGTTCCTGCATGAGGCGATCGCACAACTGTGCAAACAATCCTTTGATGTAGTTTTGCTCGACCTTTCTTTGCCGGACAGCCGCGGTTTGGAAACCCTAACTCGCCTGCGAGAAGTTGCGCCCGATACGGCAATGGTGGTAATGACAGGCTTGGATGATGAGGCGATCGCCCTCGAATCAGTTCGCTTGGGAGCTCAAGACTATATTGTTAAAGGTCAAATTACTACTCAATTATTAGTGCGGACGATCCGCTACGCGATCGAACGATCTCAAACATTTCAAATGCTGCGGGAAAGCGAACGCCGCTTTCGGGCGATATTTGACTCTTCATTTCAGCTAACCAAGCTGCTGACTCCCGAAGGAATTGTGCTGGAAGTGAACGAGACAGCCCTCGATTTTGCCGGATTGCGATCGGAGGGTATTGTGGGCCGCCCGATTTGGGAAATGGCGATTTGGGCCCAGTCGCCACAGGTTTCCGAACAATTGCAATGCGCGATCGGCAAAGCAAGTCGCGGCGAGTTTTTCCGCAGCGAAATCGACTTGTTAGGCAAAAGTGGCCAAATTATGACAGTTGATTTCTCACTGAAACCTGTTAAAAATGAAACAGGACAAGTTTTGCTGCTGATTGCCGAAGCCCGTGACATTAGCGATCGCAAACGAGCAGAAGCGGAAATTCTCAAAGCCCTCGCACGAGAAAAGGAACTTTCAGAACTGCGAGCTAAATTTGTCACAATGGTTTCCCACGAGTTCCGCACACCTTTGACAACCATCCAATTTTCGGCTGGATTGCTGCAAGATTACAGTTCTCAGTGGCCCCAAGATAAAAAATCTACTCATTTTGTGCGGATTCAATTAGCAATTAAACGCATGACCGAGTTATTAGAAGATATCCTCGTAATTGGCAAAATCGAAGCCAATACCTTGCAGTTTCAACCGGTTTCCTTAAACCTTGAAAAATTTTGCCGTCAACTGGTAGAAGAGCAGCAGCTCAACGACAGCAACCAACACCAGATCGTCTTTCAACATGAAGGCGGCAACTGCGATGCTCAAATGGATGAAAAGCTGCTGCAGCAAATCTTGGGAAATGTCCTCTCAAATGCCATCAAATATTCCCCCGTCGGCAGTACAGTTTCCTTGCACCTCAATTGTCAAAACAAAGAAGCTGTTTTCCAAATTCAAGACCAGGGCATCGGCATTCCCCAAGCCGATCGAGAGCGGATATTAGAAACTTTTTACCGAGCTACAAATGTCGGCACTATTTCGGGAACAGGTCTCGGTTTAGCAATTGTGAAGAGGGCTGTGGAACTTCACGGTGGCCAACTTGCGATCGACAGTCAAGAAGGAAAAGGCACAACTTTCACTATTACCTTGCCTTTAATTTGCGAACCCAGTCAATAACAACTGAATTATCAACTATATATATCCGTAATTTAACGAGTAATTAAGCACCTAACCAACAAAATTATCAAGTATCTGAACCCATAATTTGCCAACAAACTACTAACAAAAAGGAGCTATCACCGTGGCTAAAATTTTGGTAATAGAAGACGAAGAAGCGATTAGAGAGAATATTTTAGAGTTGCTGGAAGCCGAGAATTTTGAAGGAATAGGAGCGATTAACGGCAAAGTCGGCATCAAATTGGCGATCGAAACAATCCCGGATTTAATTTTGTGCGACATGATGATGCCGGAAGTAGACGGTCACGGCGTCATTAAAGCTTTGCGCTCCGAACCCTTGACTGCCACAATTCCGTTTATTTTCCTCACAGCCAAAGCCGATAAAGTTGACGTTCGCACGGGCATGGAACTGGGAGCTGACGATTACATTACTAAGCCGTGTACGCCACAAGAACTGCTAAAAGCCATTGCTATTAGACTTGAAAAACAAAAAACAATTAGCCGACAATCTCAAAAGACGCTAGACGAATTACGCACTAACATTAGTATGTCGCTGCCCCACGAATTGCGGACTCCTTTGAATGCAATTCTGGGTTTTTCTGAGCTGATTCTGTCAGAATATCAGGTGTTAGAGGAATCAGATATCTTAGAGATGATCGGTCAAATTCAAACTTCAGGTCATCGCTTGTATCGACTGATTCAGAACTTTTTGCTGTATGCAGAACTGGAGATAGCAGCCACAAATCCCGAACTGCTAAAGGAGATGCGAAACAGCGAATTTAGCTGTGTAAAATCTTTGCTGAGTCAAAAAGCGCGGCAGCAAGCAAAACACGCGAGTAGAACCGACGATTTACAATTAGACTTGCAAGATGCCTCGGTAGCTATGGATTCTGTCCGACTCGCAAAAATTGTTGAAGAACTATTGGACAATGCCTTCAAATTTTCATTAGAAGGAACGCCAGTTTTATTAAGCACTTTCGTCGAAAATAAGACTTTTGTTCTTTCTGTCAAAGACCAAGGCCGTGGCATGACTGCCGATCAGATTGCCCAGCTAGAAGCTTACAGGCAGTTCGATCGCAAACTTTACCAACAAGCAGGTTTGGGATTGGGTCTGGCTATTGTTCAACGCCTTGTAGAATTGCACGGAGGAGAATTTAAAATAGAAAGTTTCCCGGAGCAAGAAACCATAGTTTGCGTTTCCCTGCCTGTCTAAACAATGATTATACCAGTTTCAAAAAAGAATACAACTCTAAGCACACTCCCAACCATTATGGAATAAATCATTCCCAATTCTAAAATCTAAAATTTAAAATTGTATTATGCAGGAGCGATCGCTCCTTTCAGACACCGCTGCATATAAATTTGAGCTACCTTATCATTAGGGTTGATTTCTAAGCAGGCCGAAAACAATCTTATAGCTTCGCCACACTTGTCACTATTGTAGAGTACCAAAGCTTGCTCAAAGATTGTCTTTGTCTCTAACTTTTTCTGTCGTAACTCTGGCGGGTCTGCCGCAAATACTTCATAAAGTGTTACCATTCGCGATTTGCCTTTAACTGTTACGCGATCGATCAACCTTAAATCATAAATATCGTTTAACTGTATAAAAGTATTGTGAGTAATTAACATCGAAACTTCATACTCTTTCGTCAAAGTTTCCACGCGGGAGGCTAAGTTTACCGCATCGCTAATCACCGTGCTGTCCATCCGACTTTGGCCGCCAACCGTGCCTAACATCAAAGAACCCGTATTGATGCCAATGCCAATTTGCAGCGGCGGGCAATCGACCTGATTACGACTAAGATTATACTCGTTAAGCTCTTCTAGCATTGCAATTCCAGCTTTCACAGCATCGTCCGCACTGCCATCAAACAGCGCCATAATCGCATCGCCAATGTATTTATCAATAAAACCCAAGTTGTCAGTAATTGCCGGTTCCATCCGCGACAAATAACCATTAAGAAATTGGAAATTCTCTTCGGGATTCATCCTTTCCGAAAGAGAAGTGAAATCACGGATATCTGAAAACAGCACCGACATTTCTTTCTGTACCTGATCGCCTAATTTGACTTCCAGAATACTTTCATATCCCAGGAAGTGGAGAAATTCGTGCGGCACAAATCGCCCGTAAGCATCTGTTAATTTTTCTTCCGCTGCTAAAGCTTTTTGTAACTCGTCTGTGAATTGACGGCGCTCGGTTTCTACCTCTTGACGTTCTGTGATGTCTTGAAAAGCCGCGATCGCGTAAACTATGTTTTTCCGTTCGTCGTAGATTGGAGTCGCCCAAACCTCGATCGGCACAATCCGATCCGACCCATGGACTTCTAGATCGTCCATACGCACAAATTCTCCCCGCAACGCCCGAACAATCGGTTGGCTATCTCTCGGATACAATTGATTAGTTCCAGCGTCGTAAAAATGATAAGCTTCAGGAAATTGGTCAGTACCCCCATCAAAAATTAAACCTTGGGCTAGTATCCTTTCGCCCCAAGAATTCATGTAAAAAGGTTTACCCTTACCATCCACAACAAATATTCCCACCGGCATCGCTTCCAGGAATTGAGTCAATCGGCTTTCGCTTTCTGACAGTGCCTCATTTAACTTTTCTTGAGCTGCCAAAGCTTTTTCTAAATCATTAGTAAATCTGATTCGTTCCACTTCCACCTGTCTTTGCAAACTAATATCCTTAGCAAAACCCTGATAGTAAAGCACTTCACCGTTAGCATCATAAACTGTGCGGGCATACTCAGAAATCCAGATAATGCTGCCATCTCGACAGTAAACCTGAGACTCAAACTCACACAGAGTACCGTGCTGTTTCATCAGCGCCAGAAACTCTTGACGGCGGTTCGGTTTCACGTACAATTGCTGCTGAATATCATTAATACTTTCTATCAATTCTGATGCGGAATCGTAGCCGTAAATTTCTGCAAGAGCAGGATTCGCACTGATAAAATGTCCGTCCGGCGTCGTCTGAAATATACCTTCGAGAGCATTTTCAAATATCCCGCGATACTTCTCTTCAGCTTGAATGAGCGCCGCTTCAGCTTCCTTGCGTTCACTTATGTCACTAAAAGCAATAATCGCATAGGAAATTTCGCCTGTAGAATCATAAATTGGAGTTGCCCAACTTTCTACAGGAATAATCTTATTAGCTGTACGAATTTCTATACCCTCAGTTCGCACATTTTCGCCGCGAAGCGCCCGCATAATTGGCAATTCTTCCACAGGGCATCTCTGATTGGTCCCGGTTTTATAGAATTGATAAATTGCTGCTTTTTGCTCTGAATTAATATGCGGCACAGTGCCTTTGCCAAATACATCCCGTGCTTTCTGGTTAGCGTAGAAAGATTGCCCGTTTGCATCAAGTACACACACGCCCAATGGCATAGCTTCTAGATATTGCGTCAAGCGACTTTCGTTTTCATGGAGTTTGGCAATCAGCATAGCCTGCTTGCGGTTTAATTTTACCAACTCCTGATTCATTTCCTGAAGTTCTATTTGTTTTTCAGCTAATTGTTTATCTTGAAAATATTTATATATTGCCTCAGTGACCGTTAATTTTAAGTCATCACATTGCCAAGGTTTAGGTATATATCGGTACAATTTAGCATAGTTAATAGCATTGGCTACCGCCTCCAAATCTGCCTGCCCGGTCAGCATAATCTTGAGACAGTTAGGCGAGATAGCATGAACCCTCCTTAATAGTTCGTCTCCTTTCATACTAGGCATGATATGATCCGATATCACCACAGGAACTTCATACTGTTCTGCTAAAAGTTCGGACAGCAACTCTAAAGCTTCTTCGCCACTTTGGGCCGTTTCAATTAAATATTTATCTTCAAAGGCTTTTACCAGGTCTATTTCCAGACTATCGAGTATAGTCTGCTCATCATCGACACAAATAATGACTGGTTTTTTCATAAATTTGCTAGACCCGACTTAATCGCTTCAATTAATTCTTGATTTTGCCAAGGTTTTTCTATGAAAGCATGAAGATTTGCTTGATTTTTGGTGCGTTCGATTGCTTGTCTGTCTGCTTGTCCTGTCAGCATTACTTTCACAATTTGTGGATATTTTTGATGAATTTTAATCAGCAACTCATCTCCTTTCATTCCGGGCATCAACCAATCAGAGACAATTACTAAAATGTTAACTTCAGATTCACATAGCTCTTCAATAATTTCCAGGGCTTCGGCAGCACTTTCAGCAAATTCGCACAGATATTTACCGTTAAATGCCTGTTGCAGTTCAATTTCCAGACTTTCCAACACTGCTACTTCATCGTCCACACACAAAATTGCTGATTTAGACATCGCTAGTTTCCTTCTTTAGTGTGGCAGGGTGAACCCCCATGGGTAGTACACCGTTTTCCAAATTCTACATTCTGCGCGGGTAGACTGCAAATTTTCGCCCCAGACTTCAGTCTCCGGCGCTTTATCTACTCAGTTAAATTAATTGGCAAAGATACGGTAAATGCTGTTTTACCTGGCATCGACTCCACATCAATTTTACCCTGATGTTTTTCAATTATTTTTTTGACAATATCCAATCCCAACCCGCTGCCTTCTCCCGCAGGTTTAGTAGTAAAAAACGGCTCAAAAATTTTCGGAATAATCTCTGGTTGAATCCCCTTACCGCTGTCAATAATTTTTACCAATACGCTGGCATCTTTTTGTACCGCGTCAATTGTTAAAGTTCCTTGATTGTCCATCGCTTGTAAGGCATTGTGAATTAAATTTGTCCAAACTTGATTGAGTTCGTCGGGATAACACAGTACCGCCGGCAATTGAGCTTGATAGTTTCTGACAACTTCTACACCCTGCTTTATTTGGTTTTGATAAAGGGTTAATACCGTTTCAATTCCATCCGTAATATTCACCTGTATTTTTTCCCCATTTACATCGTAACGCGCATAATTCTTTAGGGCAAAGACGACTTTTGCAGCGCGTTCAGTAGCGGTAGCGATGGTGCGGGCGCTTCGGTGAATGCTAGCAAAGTCGTAGGCTGTTTTTATAATATTTTCGCTGTCCGGGTCTTTGAGCAACGGCAAGAATTCTTGCAGATTTCCTTGCAATCCGATATTGACTAAAATGCTAGCAAGGCTGTCCGAATTGTCAATACCTTCCGACTCTAGTTGCTGCTTCACGCCTTTTTTCAATACCCGTTTTTCTCGCGTAGATAAAGAGTAATTTTGTTGACTAGAACTGTACATCAACCGCAAGAAATCTTCCTGGCGTTCGGTTGACAGTTCTTTAAAAAAAACTGGCAAACTTTCGAGATTGTTATCCAAAAAGCTGGTAATATTTCCAATAGACGACCGAATCGCCCCCAACGGCGTATTAATTTCGTGAGCAATGCCCGCAATCAGTTGCCCTAATGCTGCCATTTTTTCCGATTGCACTAATTGATTCTGAGTAGCTTGCAGTTGGTCTAAAGTAACTGTAAGTTGATTGTTTTTCTGTTGGAGTTTTTTTTGCAACTGGCACATTGCTAAATGGGTTTCTACCCTCACTATAACCTCTTCCACCTGAAACGGCTTGGTAATATAATCTACCCCGCCCACAGCAAAGGCTTTGACCTTATCAAGTACGTCATTAATCGCGCTAATAAAAATCACCGGGATGTCGCAAGTCCGTTCATCAGCTTTGATCTTTTCGCAAACTTCATACCCATTCATTTCGGGCATCATAATATCCAGCAAAATCAAATCTGGAGGCATACCTTTTGCCGCCGAAAGTGCTAACTCGCCGCTAGGTACGGGGCGGACTTTATAGCCCTTGCCCTTCAAAATTCCGGCTAGCAGCCGCAAATTAGCTGGGGTGTCGTCAACTACTAAAATATTACCGCGCTCGGTGCTAGGAAGGTCGTTATTCATGTGATACTGCTTGAGAGATTAACTTTAAAACTTTGTCGTACTCGAAATTTTCTATACAATTCGCGATCGCACCTGCCGTTACTGCATCCTTTAATCGAATTTGCTCGATCAAGCTATCAATTACATCCATATCTGCATTTAGTATCGCCAGCTTCAAATCTGCTACCAGTGAATCAGGCAATTTTACGAAATCAGCCGCAGTCATTGCGCGATCGCCCTCTTTGATTGCCGATAAATTAGTTTGATCCGGATCTTCATAAATATAGCGCACTCCGATATGTTTGTGCATAGCATCAAAAATATCGGCTTCCCGGAAAGGCTTCCTCATAAAAGCATCGCAACCCGCCGATAAAATAACCGCCCGTTCTTCCTCCAAAACGCTCGCAGTCAGCGCAATAATCCCAGTTGCTTGACCTTTAATAGTGCTTTTAATATATTGCGTCGCTTCGTAGCCGTCCATCACAGGCATTCTCATGTCCATCCAAATTAAATGCGGTTCCCAACAATCCCAAATCTCAATAGCTTCTTGACCGTTAGTAGCTTCTTTCAGTTCAAAACCCAGAGGAGAGAGGATTTTAATTAACAGTTGGCGGTTGAGCGGTTTATCGTCTACTATCAAAATTCTATAGGTGTGTTGGTTGGGTGCCAAGGCAATAACATTGCGGGCCGGTTTTGGGCTTTCAATCTCAGCCGCATCGACCGCAATAACTTGAATGTCAAACTTAAAATTAGTTCCCTTACCCACAGCAGAACAGACGCTCATTTCGCCGCCCATTAATTCCACAAATTTGCGACTGATGGGCAATCCCAAGCCGGTACCTTCTTGCGAATCTTTGCCTGTCTTGGTTTGCACGAAAGGTTCAAAAAGATCGTCTAATTCATTGGTAGCAATACCGGGCCCAGTATCCTCGACTTCAAAATGAAGGAAGAAGGAAGAGGTAGAAGCTGAATCGTCATTTGGGGTTGAAATGATCTGGTTGTTCGACTGACTTACTTGAGATATTTTAATACCATTAATGGCGGAAATTTCAGTATTTGTTGATACTTCCGATTGAGCAACATTTCCCCCTTCTGCCTGCTGATTTATGGCTGACGACTGCTTGCTAACTCTGACCCAGACACCGCCATACTCGGTAAATTTAAGAGAGTTATTGAGCAGATTAATTAAAATTTGCCTCAATTTTAAATCGTCCGTTTCTACGTATTGTGGCACATGGGGACTGCGCTCAAAAACCAACTGCAAGTGCTTGTCATCTGCTTTGAGTTGAAACATATCTTCCAAGTCATTGAGCAGGCGATAGAGGTCGATTTTTTTGGGATTTATGGTGGTGCGCCCCGATTCAATTTTAGATAAATCCAGCACGTTATTAATCAGGGTAAGGAGGTGTTCTCCGCTGCTCCTAATTATGCTAATATTTTCTTGATGTTCTAGGGATAGAGTTTGGCTGCGAGTCATCAGTTGGGAAAAGCCGAGAATTGCATTGAGAGGCGATCGCAATTCGTGGCTCATATTAGCGAGAAAAGTGCTTTTAGCTTGGTTCGCTACTTCCGCTTTGTCTTTAGCTATAGCCAATTCTGCCGTCCGCTCTTGCACTCGCTGTTCTAAAGTTTCAAAAGATTGTTGCAGTTGTTGAGCCATGCTGTTAAATGACTTGGCTAATTCCCCCAATTCGTCGGAGCGTTCGGTTTCTACTGTTTTATCCCATTCACCTTTAGCAATATTTTTGGCTGCTGTATTTAAACTCAAAATAGGGTTTGTTACCCACTGAGAAGTCAGAATGCCAATTACCACAGCTAATCCTAAAGCTGCGAAACAAAGCAAAACCGCTGTGCGGGTATTGGCATCGATTTCTTTGGTGAAATCTGCTTCGGGAACAACTACGACAATCAGCCAGTCTAAACCTTTGCCGTCTTGGAATGGCAAGACTTTTAAAAAGTGTCGCTTGTTATCTATTTCAAAGCTCAATAACTCGGATTTTTTAATTTGGTCTAATTTTTTAAATTTTGTCGTCAAATATTTAGCGGTCGAGCGAGTAAAATGGTTGCTGCTTTCTTCTACTTTAAACAATTGTCTTTCATTACCTTTAGTGCGAAACGGTTTTTCTGTGGTGGAAGTTGCTAACAAAGTACCCTGGCGATCTATAATAAATGTTTGACCGGATTTGCCAACTTTGAGACTGTTGAGAAATCTCCCAAGATGGTCTAGACGCAAGGCAGTAAATAAGACTCCTTTTAGCTGATTTTTGTCGCTGTATACTGGTTGGAGAGCGCTGATAATTAAGGTCGGCTCTAGTAAGGAAACAAAAACTGAACTCCAAGTAGGTTTGCCGACTTTTACGGCTTTTTTGTACGCAGGATGTTGCCGATTATCATAGTTTTTGGCAATGGTAGTAACTGTAGTGCGATCGCCGAGAGAGTTCGTATTGTAAGAATTAAAATTCAAGCCAGTAGATGTGTCTATTACATTAATCATTCGGGAGCCGTTAGACAGTTGTTCACCTGCTCTATAATCTCCCTTATCGTTGCCAACGGAGGTAAAATTGATATAGGGATATAATTGTACTTGACGCCAAAGATATTTATCCCAAGCTGATAAGTTTTCCATATTTAACAACCCGAGTTTGACAGCATCCAGCTTGGTTTGATTGATTTGGTGGGGAGTTGTCAGGTAAACTTGCAGGTTTTGCTCGACACGCAAACTGACCTCGCTCATTAACTGACTGGCAAGGTTATTAACTGCTTTTTGTCCGTTTCTAAAAGACAGATATCCTACGAGTCCCACGGCTCCCACGATTTGCAGTATAAATGGAACTATGAGAACAGTTCGCAGCGGTAATTTGTCTAAAATTTTAGAAACCATAAAATTGAGAGGTTTGGTGAACTTAGTCTAGAACCGTATTTGCACAACCGGTCTTAATAGCAGCACCATTTATTTACTGCCGCTTAGCTAGGGGGAATAGATGCGGGCTATTTGAGCTATGGTAGATGCTCAACCCCGATCGAATGTAAACCTAATGTTTGCTCGATTAAAGTCTATTATTTTACCCATTGTCGTATTATTGTTACCATTTAGGTAAAAGTTGCAGTCTCTGGCTTCGAGAACAGCCTGATATTTGAGCGCGCGGGCGAGTTTAACCCCCAGGGGTCAAGGGGTTTGGAGGCCGGCCAGGAAATTTGCGATCGGCACTCGCCATTTTCCGCAAGACGTGTTATACTGTAAACAGTCGAGGGCACGTAGCTCAGTGGATAGAGCATCAGGTTCCGGTCCTGAGGGTCGGGGGTTCAAATCCCTCCGTGCTCATTTAAATTTATAAAATGACTGATTTTGAGAGACCGGGGACAAATTTTTGTCCTCGGTCTCAATTATTGTGATTTAAGCGTCAGTGTCAAAAATCGAATCCCCACTGTAGTCGCAGGTCGCGGACTGATTGCGCCCCTGTTGCTTGGCACGGTACAGTGAACGATCGGCGATCGCAATCAAGTCAGCCGATGATAAGTCCGACATCGGAATCAAGTTGGCGATACCCATACTAATAGTAACTACATCGCTCACATCAGAGGTTTTGTGAGGAATATGTAAAGCTTGAATAGCAGCGTGAATCCGTTGGGCCACCGAACTCGCTCCTTCAATATCAGTATTCGGCAAAATGATGGCAAATTCTTCCCCGCCGTAACGCGCCACTAAATCCGCCGGACGGTAGACCACTTCTTGCACAGTCTGAGCAAGTTTGAACAGACAATCATCCCCCATTTGATGACCGTAGCAATCATTATAGCGTTTGAAATAATCCACATCAAACAACAAAAGAGAAATAGGTTTTTGTTCCCGGTATAGCCGCTGCCATTCATGCTCTAAGCGGTCATTAAAACAGCGGCGATTAGCAATTTGAGTCAACCCATCAATATTGACCACTTGTTCTAAGAGGCGAGTAGCGCGGGCTAGTTCTTCGTTAGAGAGTGCAAGTTGTTGATTAATTTCTCTCAGGCGCGCTTGGGCCTGCTGCCTTTCTGCCAATTCCTTCTGCAACTTCTGAAAAATATCCGCTTGTTTAATAGCGATCGCTAACTGATTAGCTATCTGTTTAACAAGGTCAATTTCAAATTCTTCCCACTGCCGAGGAGCAGAACATTGATGAATACATAACAACCCCCACAAATCTTGTCCATTGAGCAACGGCGCCACTAAGTTAGCCCGAACCGGAAATTGTTTCCAAAGAGCGCGGTAACAGTGTTGAAGGTCAATCTTATTGATATCTTCAACTATCTGCATTCTCCCTTCTTTATATGAATCAGGATCTTGTGTACTAACACACGGGTCGTTAAATTGATTTCTGCTTACCAATTTACATCCTTCGCCTACGGATTCTGAAACAAATTCACCATATCCAAAATTACTGTCAGGATCGAACTTAAATATGCCGACACGCTCGGCATCAAGAAACAGGCGAATCTCCTGCGAAGCAATCTCAAAAATTGTAGATAAATCAAGAGATTGACGGATGTGTTGAGTAATTTCTTGAAGTAATATGGCTTTGTCGTACTGTTGCCTCAGAGCCATTTCCGCTTGCTTTTGGGCGAGAGTAGCTGCCTCTGCTGCTTTTTTTGCTTTAATAATTTCACCTTCGTACAGGATACGCTGGCGGATACAGATAAAGATGCAATCGTTGATGAAGCTTCCTCCCTTCTCCCGACGCACAGCGTTGAGCAGCATGGGTATATCACTACCCTCCTTCGACCTTAATGAGAAGTAAATTTCCTCTACTTTACCATGGAGCTTCAACAGGGGGAAGAAATGGGTTTGAAAAAAAATCCGGCTGGCCATTGGCAGAATGGAGTCCATTTTCCGTTCCCGCAGTTCATCGGTTTCGTATCCGAGTAATTGCAGTAATGTGGCGTTGACCATTATGATGGTACCATCGTCAGCAAACGAGAGGAATCCACAGGGTGACGTGTTTAGTAGCTCGTCTATCTGGTAGGTCATGTTTGCCATACAAATCAGGTAGTATGAGGTACACTCAAATACTCCTTAATCATCTCGATCGTCTCTTGTGGATGACTCAGGTGCGGGCAATGTCCCGTAGCTTTCATCAGCCGTAGCGTACTTTTAGGTAGGTGGCGGTGGAGGAAATCCCCTACCTCGGTGGGAGCAATCACGTCATCAGCACATTGCAATATCAGTGAAGGTACTGATACCTTGGGTAAATCACTGCGATTGTCAGAGAAAAAAGTTACCTCGGCAAAGCGACTTGCAATCACTGGATCAGTCGAGCAAAAACTTGTCTCAAGTTCCTCACTTAACTCAGGACGATCCTGATTCTGCATCACCATTGGCGCCAGAAAGCTTGCCCAACCAATGTAATTTTTCTCCATGATATCTAGCAGATCTTCAATATCTGTGCGCTCAAACCCTCCGTAATAATTTGGTAAATCATTGATGTAGCAGGGGGAAGGGCCTAGGAGAATCAGGCGATTAAAGTAATTAGGAGCTTGCATTGAGGACAGAAGGCCGATCATACTGCTGACAGAATGACCGACAAAAATCACATCCGTCAACGCCAATTCTTCACAGATATCGAGGACATCCTGAACATAGCCATTGAGGTCGCTGTACCGTTCATAAGTGTAGGCACTAATATCAGACTGTCCCGAACCTACATAATCAAATAGGATGATTTTGTAGTCCTTCTCGAAGGCCGGTGTTACGAAACGCCACATATTTTGATCGCACCCAAATCCATGAGCAAACATCATCGTCTGGGTGCCTTGTCCAAACACTTTTATATTATTCCGCCGTAAAATTTTTTGAGTCATTTGATCGACACGAGCATTAAATTAATTATAAGACTTTTGCGCGCTTTTATGAGGATTGCTCATCCCAAATAGTGGTAGACAACAATTCAGGATGTCTGATTAATTGAGTGGCAACCTCAGCACTGACAGGCTTGCTAAACATATAACCCTGACTGATTTCACAGCCGATGCTTGTAACTATTGCCATTGCACTGTGGTTTCAATTCCTTAGGCAATTGCGATCGGATTTAAGCGATGTGCCATTGCAACTATGGCTTTGGCAATTGAGCGATCGCTCGGATCGCTGGCTAAATTTCGGACAAATGAGCGATCAATTTTGGGTGACTTCACCGGAAAATTTTTCAGGTTGTTAAAAGCAGCATAGCCAGTCCCAAAATCATCGACAAAAATCTCAATGCCACCCTTCGCTCATTGGCTCAAAAGATTGTAGGCAATGTCAACATTAAGCATCATTGCCGTTCCCGCAATCTATAGCTAGAGATATTTTGGTTTCATTTCGGTGCGCTGAACAATGCGATCGCTCTTAGCGATTAAAGTCGGTTGGCTGAGTTGACGTGCCGACAGATTCAACCCGATATTAGGCAGAATTAGTCCTGCTGCTAGCCACTGCTGATATTGCCAGCAAGCTTACTCTAAAACCCATGTGCTCTTCGGGCAAAATCAATCCAGTTTTTTCGGCGATGGGAATACATCGATCGGGAGTAACCCCACCTAGTTCAGGAGAATGCCCTCCTACTATAACTTTAATACCAGCAAGGCTACCTGTTTACAACCCACATTCCGCAGATGTGGGTGGAATTTTTTTATCAGTTGTGAAAAGTGGGAACCCCAAAGTTTTTCCGTTGAA